>DASRXO010000521.1:0-11222 GCA_035654095.1 Telluria sp. | reverse complement strand
CCCGGCAGCACGCGGTCGCCGGTGCGGTAGCGCGCCAGCGGCATCGCCGCGTTATTGAGACTGGTGCCGACCAGCTCGGCCGCGCCGTCTTCCATCAGCAGCTCGACGCCGCTGTAGTCGGTCAGCACGTGGTAGTTGCCCTCTTCGCAGGTGCCGATCGCGGCGACCCGCTCGGCCTGGCCATACCAATCGTAGACCGTGACGCCGAAGGCCGCGCGCACGCTGGCGCGCACCTCGGGCTCCAGCGTTTCGGACGAGGTCATCACGCCGCGCAGCGCACGGCCCCGGTAGCTGCGGCCATGCGCGTTCATCCACGCCGCCAGCGCCGCCGCGGACGAGGGATAGGCGTGAATGACGACCGGGTCCCAGCGCTCGAGCTCGTCAATATAGGCGGCGATGGTGGCGGCCGACAGATGGTAGGACGACATCATCAGCATATTGCCGACCCAGTCGCGGCACCAGTATCTGCCGTCGGCGGGAAAGTCGGGACACACCATGTCGCCGCGGATCCAGGCGCGGCGCTGGCCGTGACGGTAGCCAATCCAGCGCAACTGGCGGTAGACGAAGCCTTCTTCGCGGATCACGCAGCCGAGGGTCTGGACCAGCGTCAGCGGCGAGCCCGAGGTGCCGCTGGTCTTGATGGTGCTGCGGAGCAGCGAGCCGAGGCCGCGCGGACGCGTGTAGCGTTCGGGATGGGCGCGCAGCTCGGCCTTGACGAGCAGCGGCGCGCCGGCGCCCAGCGTGCGCAGGCGCGTGCCGTCGGCATCGGCAGCGGCGCCGACCGCATGGTTACGCTGCGCGATATACGCCGCCAGGGCCTGGGCCGAACGCTCGTTGGCGACCAGCCCCGGATACACCAGCAGCCGTCCCCACATATTGCGGACCAGCTCGCGAACCAGCGAACGCAGGGAAAACTTGAGCGAGTATGTCCACATGATTTCTTCGCACTTCAGTGCCGGCCAGGCAAGATCCGGCTATACGTTTCAGCAACATTCCGGGCGAGAATATCATAGGTGCGATGGGTTCTTACGTACGCTGGACCACGCTCGGCGAACTCTGCCGTTAAAGCCGGATTGCCGAGCAATTCAAGGATTGCCGCACAGAACGGAGCGACTTCCATCGGCGCGCTGAGGCCGGCGCGGCTCTGGGCGATGACCAGTTGCTGGTCGGGGATATCGTTGGCCACGCTGGGAATGCCGAGCGCCAGGTATTCGACCAGCTTGGTGGGCGAGGACACGTCGAACAGGGTGCCGCGCGGGATCGGCGACAGGCCCACTTCGGCGCGCACCGCGTAGCCGAGCGCGGCGCGCTGCGGTAGCCAGCCGGTCAGCAGCACGTGCTGCTCGAGGCCGCGGGCGGCGATCTGGGCGCGCATCCAGGCCATCTCGTCGTCCGAGGGCGCGTCGCCGGCGATCACCAGCAGGATCTCGGGCAGCACCGGGCGCAGCGCCTCGGCCACGTCGAGCAGGAAATCGGACTTGCGCGACTGCGCGATGCGGCCCAGGTAGACGATCACGCGGCGGCCGTCGAGACGCGGATCTTGCGAGGGCGCGACCGCGGCGCGGTCGAACAGGCCGGCATCGACCCCCATCGGCACCGCGCTCATGCGCTCGCGCGCGAAGCCCTGCGCGGCCAGCCAGTCGGCCATCGCATCGCTCTGCACGAAGATGTGGCGCGCGCCCGGCAGCACCAGGCGGTAGATGACGAAGCGCGACAGCCGCGCGCGCAGCGCATGCGCGCACCACGTGAGTCCCCTGCCCCGGCGGCCCAGTTCGTCGCGCCGCGCTTCGAAGCCTTCGACGATCGGGAACGACATCCAGTACACGAACGGCAGGCCGAGCAGCGCGGCGGCGTAGCGGCCGACCAGCCCGCTGGCGATCTTGTCGCGCACCTGGATGCAATCGAGCGGCGCGCGGCGCCAGGCGCGAAACAGGCCGAGCGCATCCCAGAACGGCGAGAGCACGCTGGCGAACTTGCTGCGCAGGCTGCCGACCGCGTGCATGGCGCCGCCGCTCCAGCCGGCCGGCATCGTCTGGCTGCCGGACTGGCCGACCAGGTCGGTGCCGATGCCGTAGCGCGGCATCTCGGCGCCGAACAGGGTCAGCACGTCGGCGCGGATCGGCGGCAAGGGGTCGCGGATGACGAAGGCGATGGAGAGCATGGTGGCGGATTCTATCCTGTTTGCATAGGCGCACGTTTCGGGTTTGACATCAATCGTGCGCGCCCTCCTCCATGCTAACCGGCGCCCGCGGCCGGCGCCTGCCGCCGCATCAAAGCTGCGCGCCCTGCCCGTCTTTCAGGCGCATCAGCAGCGGCAACAGGCCGGCGCTGGCGGCGCTGTCGATCTTGCGGCAGAAATGGGCGCCCGATTCGCGGATGCGGTCGAAATCGCCCTCGGCCAGCACCTGCGGGTTGCGCGCCCCCGATTCGGGCCACTGGATGTAGCGGAAATTGTTCGACAAGGCCTTGGGGCCGAAGCGCGAATTCATGACCACGGTCTGGAAGAACAGTTCGTCCGGACAGGACACGGTGCGGAAGAAGCGCGTCACGCGCGGATCGGCGGCGACCAGATCGAGGATCGCGCGCACGCAATCGCGGCTCAGCGCCCACCACGAGGAGCCGCCGTACGGCAGGTAGCCGTTCACCATGCGCCGCTTGAGGCCGAGCGCGCGCATCGTTCGCGACGCCAGCCGGCACGCGAGGGCCGCGGCCGGATTGGCGCCGTCGGCATAAAAATAGTGGTAGCGGTGGGCGCAGTTCCAGCCCTCGGGGCCGACCGGCACGTGATCGAGCAATTCCTGGCCGGCGACCTTGGCCAGTTCGCGCTTGAGTTGCGCGTTGGAGAGCAGCGGAAAATCCTGGGCGCTGACGAACAGCACCTTGTCGAAGACCGGCACGGCGGCGACGATTTCGGCCAGCGAATTGAGCGTGGCCTGGACCTGACTGAAGTCGCCCCAGTGGATGGCGATGCGCTGGCGCACCAGCTGCGCGGCCGGATGCAGCGAGCCGACCTCGATCGCCGACTTGCGGTCGATGTTGACGTAAATAAGGAAGTCCTCGTCGGCCAGCTGGTCGACCAGCGCATTGAGCTGCTGGAGATCCTTGTGCGCATGGATCAAGATTACCTGCTTCAAAAAAAAGCCCTCCGCCACCGTCCGCGCCGAGTGTAGCACAAGCGCTTTTCGGGCCGGGTTCGCTTGCGGCTAACGCGCGCCCGCTCCTGCTTAGGCTGGCTACAATTTTCAACACTGCACGCAGCATACAAGGGAAAGGAAGACGATGGTCTCTCGACGCAAGGTCCTCATTTTCGGATTGACCGCCCCCGTGCTGGGCGCCTGCTCCGGCGGCGGCGGCAGCGGCAGCGGCAATCAGCTGTCGCCGGTCGCGTCCCACGGCGCGACACCGCCGCCGCCGACACCCACGCCCACGCCGGCGCCGGCGCCGGACGGCGGCGTGTACGGCCACCGCATGGCCTCCTGGACCCGGTTGGCGAAAACGGCGGGAGGCGGCGCCCTGGCACCGAACGACTTGCCGCCCGCCGCCGACGGCGCCAGCAGCGCGTTGCGCCTGGGCCAGAGCAGCCCGCCGTCCTTCGCCGAACAAAGCCCGGTCGACGGCAAGCAGGCCTACCTGGCGCAAGGCGCGGGCGGATTCACCGCCGGCCTGTGGGTCAAGAATCCGAACGGGCGGACCCTGAATTTCGCGCTCTACTTCTTCAACGCGAGCGCCAGCCACTACGTCAAATGGAATTGCGCGATCGAGCCGGGTAGCGCCTGGACCTTCCTGACCCTGTCGCCGACCCAACAAATCAGCGGCGGCTGGATTGCCGGGACCGACGCCATCAACGCGGTGCAGGTCGCGCAGCAGGACAACATGGCCGAAGGTCCGTGGCTGCCCGGCGAATACCTGTTGTTCGGGAATGTGTACGTCGAGGTGGCGGCGCGCCCGATGTTCCTGCTGACCTTCGACGACGGCTTCGACTCGCAACGCAATCCGAACACCAAACCGATCCAGTCGGGGCCCGCCTATGTCGCCAGCACCAGCGCCAATGTGCTGGTGACGGCCGCGCCCCACAGCCTGATCCTGGGCGAAGCGATCGCCTTCACCGACGTCGCGCCCACTGGCCTGCAACTGGGCGTCGCCTACTGGGTCAGCGCGGTGCCCGATCACACCTCGTTCACGCTGGCGACCGACGCCGCGCTCGGTACGCCCGCGGCCACCGCGGGATTCAAGGGGACGGCCAATTACCGCTTCGCCGGCACCGCTTTGCGCAGCGGCCAGCAAATCGTCGAGAGCTACGGATTCAAGGGCAGCCTGTTCCTGGTGCCGTCGTGGCTGGGCACCACCGGCATCTACGGCTACGGCGGGCGGACCAACAAATTCATGTCGGCCGACGACGCCAGGGCCATGTATGCGGCCGGCTGGTCGATCGGTTCGCACACCAACACCCACCCGTCCAGCGCGGACAATGCCGGCCTGCGGCTGCTGGGCCCCTACGGCTATTTTCTCAGCAACAGCGTGGACAATCTGCCCAGCCGCTATGTGGGCAACTGGGGGCTGGGACCCTTGCACCGGCGCCGTGCGGTGCAGGCCGCGACCGGCTCGAATATCGTCAGCTTCGAGAATCCGCACCAGTTCCTGGTCAATTTTCCGATCGTGTTTACCGATGCCGCGCCGACCGGCCTGCGGCCGGGCGTCACCTACTATTGCCAAAGCATTCCGAGCCCCACCACCGCCACTTTCGCGACCGACCAGGGCACGCTGGACGCGACCGCGGTGGTCGGTGCCGAATGGAACGGCGTCGCGAATTACCGCTATGCCGGCGCGGCGAACGACGACAGCGCGATCTACGCCGACATCCAGGCCGGGGTGGCGGGCGTGGCGGCGCTCGGCATCCCCACCGCCGCCAAGTTCTTCGCGCTGCCGCAGGGGAGCGCCGACGAATACGTGCGCTCGGCCTGCATCCGCGCCGGCTTGACCTGGGTGCGCGGCGCCTCGCTGCACGCGCATACGATTCCGGTCGGCCGGCCGAGCGGCGGCGGGCTGTCGGCGATCGCCAACGCGCCGGGCGGCTGGCTGGCCCAGCCCGATTGCGCGCAAACCGATGCGCAGCTGGCGCCGTCGATCGCCGCCATCCGGACCTATGTCGACGACACCATCACGCAGGGCGCCTGCGGCTGCTCCTACCACCATCACGTGGGCGGCGACACCATCGCGAACCTCGACAACCTGTGCGCCTATTTGCGCCGCAAGGCCGATGCGAAAGTCGTCGACGTGGTCACGCTCGACCAGATGGCGGCCGCGCTCAAGTTCTGAGGGACGAAAAAGAGATACTTCACGGACTACCGCCCGTAGCGTCGTCATTCCCGCGAAAGCGGGAATCTATGCTGAGTATGGATTCCCGCCTGCGCGGGAATGACGCATCTCCCGCTAATCGGCGAGGGACGAAAAAAAGTCCTTCGCCACCGCGGTGGACGAAGGACCTTCAAAGGAGACGCCAGCTTAGTTCAGCGTGACCGATTGCGCGCCGACGGTGACGGTGCGCACCGCGCTGCTGCCGGTGCCCGTGGTCGTGATGTTGACGACCGGACGCACGCAACCGACGTCGAGCAAGACCAGGAATTCGGCCGGCGCGGTACCGGCGTTCTTGACGGTGAACGCACCATGGTCTTCGAAGGTGCCGGGCTTGGGCGCGGCGCCGATGCGGGTCGCGTAGGCAGCGTCGGGGTTCAGCGAACGCACGCACACCGACTGGCCGTTGATCGCGATCTTCACACTGCTCGGGTTCTCGGCCACGATGGTGGTCGGCGCGTGCAGGTTGAACTCGTAGGTGTGCGGCAGGGCGGCCGACAGCTTATCGCGAATCAGCACCGCGTTCTGGCCATGCAGGTACCAGACCTGGCGCTTGGCCATCGTCAGCAAGCCGCCGTAGGCCGCGGTCGAATCGCCTTCCGCGTAGTCGTAGGTCGGCTGGGCCGCGAAGCCGGTGATGCGGCCGTTGTGCTGCAACTGCTCGCGGTAACCGGTCACCACCTGGCCGACGCCGCCGTCGACCGTGATCGCGTTCTGCGACTTGGTCTGGTGGTACCAGTCGGTCCAGTAGGGCGAACCGTACCAGTCATACCAGCCGGCCTTGATCAGCAGCGGCTGGCCGGCCACCGACAGCAGGACCGCGTTCTGGTCGCCGTGGCTGTGGTTGAACGAACCGTAGGGGCTGGACTTGAAGTAGATCGAGGTGCGGTTGGGCGAGCCGATGTCGCTGTGCATCGCGGTCCAGCCGATGCTCGGGTAATAGCCCGAATTGGACGGCGGCGACAGGTAAGTGGTGCCCTTGACCGGCAGCGGGTAAGGCGCTTGCAGCAGGCTCAGGGTATCTTCGGTGCCGCCCAGGCTGCTGACATACCAGGCCGCGCGCGGCGAGACCATGCGCGAGGCGAAAGCGTGGAACACGCGGGTGTCGGGCGCGGTGTCCGAACCGTCGCCGAACAGGTGCTTCTTGGAGCCCGGCGGGGTGAACTGGGTGGCGAAATCGAGGAAGCCCAGCGACCACGGCTTGGCGTAGAAATTCACGCCGGTCGATTGCGACAGCGGGTCCCACAAGGCGACCAGGTAGCCGGCCGCGTATTCGGCGTAGGCGGTGCCGTTGGCGTAGCCGCCTTCCGGTCCGCTCCATGGCGACGGGCTGTTGGCGTAGGCGCGGAACGAGAAGTCGAACCATTTCTGCGCATCCGGGACGTCGCCCAGCGACAAGGTGGAGATCAGCACCAGGAACACCAGGCTGGTGTTGCCGTGCGAGTCGAACGGGTACTGGTCGAGGCGGCCATCGTCGCCGGACAGGTCGGTATAGATTTGGTTGGTGCGCACGGTGACCGCGGCCAGCCATCTGGCCTTGCGGGTGGCGTCGAGGTCGCCGGCGAGGATGTCGACGGCCTTGACCAGCGACAGCGCGATCTGGCGCGTGGCCTGGTCCTGGTTGACGTAGCTGGTCGGGCCGTTGGCATTGAGCGCGGCCATTTCATCGCCCTTCTTGAACGCTTCGTTCAAGAACATCGGGTCGGCCTTGAGGCGCCACATCACGGCCGCCGCTTCCAGTTCGCGGCTGGCCTCGTTGATGCGGTTGCGGATATCGGTCTGCTGCGAGGCCATGGCCGCGGTCAGCGGCGAGGCGATGACCAGCGGCCAGCGCGCATCGCTGAGTACCGGCAGCGCGCCGATCTGCAGCTTGATCTCGTTGGTCATGCGGCTGGTGTAAGGTTCCATCAAGGCCATCTTGGCGGCGTCCCATTTGCTCATCGGGATGAACGATGGCGGCAGCGAACGCGGACGCGGCTTGGCCAGGACACGAGTGCGCAAGGTGACATTGTCCGGCACTTCGAACACGGTGGAACGCGTGGTGATCGAGAACGGCCGGTAATTCGACCAGTCGGTGCTGCCCGAAGGCCGTACCCGCCAGCTGTAATTACCGAGCGCCAAGGCCGTGGTCGGCAGGTACCAGTTGCGGTCGACCGTGACGCTGACCGGCACGGTGGCGCCGGCGGCCAGGATCTGGACCTCGTAGGTGGGCGCCGCGGTCGGATAACGGGCCCAGGTGAAGCCGGGCGGATTCTGTGCCTGGACCTGGTTTTGGGCGGGGCTGGGCTGGACCACTAACGGATCGGTGGACTGCGCCCAATCCGCTTTTGCCTGCAAGCTTGCAAGCAGCAAGGCCGACAACGCGACGGCGCGCGTCAAGCCTTTGGTGAAGACTATCATGATCAAACTCCGAGAAATAGGGACTGAACTACAGGCGTGGCCGAACGCTATTTCTTGGAATTTTTTTTGACCGGCACCGCGTCCAAAGTTCGTTTAAGGACGCAACTGAATACAGACTCGATGGTACCCGAAAACGAATTTCGGTACGGCAATTTTCTCGCGGGAATGAAGGATTTATCCTACACGAATGCAGAAATCCAACAGAGCCAGATCAACTTGATAATTACAAATTTCGCAGCTTGATTTCCCTCCTGTTATCAACCGTGTTCGTCTTCGCAAGACAAACTGGAAACTGTCTTGCGAGCTTGACCACGCTGGCGCCCTTCACGCTTCGCGCTGCAGCGCGCGCATGCGCTTCATGTAGCGCAGGCAGTAGATGCCGAACGCCAGCGGCGCCTTGTTCATATGCCGCTTGCGCACCGTGAATTCCTCCTGGCGCGCCTTGATCTTGTTGGCCGAGGAGACGCTGCCCGCGTGGTCGCGGAACACCGTCAGCGGCTGGTTCACCATCGCCGGTTCGGCCACCGCGCCGAGGCGCAGCCAGAGGTCGATGTCCATCGCATACTTGAGCTTCTCGTCGAACATGCCGACCCGGCCGAACGCGGCCTTGCGAATGAAGACCGCCGGATGCGGGATCGACGCCTTGCCTGCGGCAAATGAGGAATAGCTAAAAGGATGCATGGCGTAAGGGGGAATCAGTTTGCCGTCCTTCAATACCTGGATATTGCCAAACACCCAGTCCACGTGCTCGGCCGCGAAACGCTCGGCCACGGTGGCGAGCACATCCTCGCTTGCATAATAGTCATCCGAATGCAGGTGGGCAATGTACTCGCCGGTGGCCGCTTCGATGCCCTGGTTCATCGCGCGGCTGATGCCGCCGCCGACGTCGCGCAGCACACGCTTGTTGCCGGGATAGGCGGCGATCATGTCGAGCGTGGCGTCGGTCGAGCCGCCGTCGACGAAGATGTGCTCGACATCCTGGCAAGTCTGGGCGCGGATCGACGCCAGCGTGTCGGCCAGCGTGGCCGCACTGTTCCAGGTGCAGGTCACGATCGAAAAGGTCGGTTTATTCGGCATAACATTCCAGTAGTTTAGGGAGGGCAAGGGAGGCGTCGGCGCCGAAGCTCGCGGGCAAGGGCGCCAGGCGCGGCGCGCACGCCAGCTCGGCGAGCATGGCGTCGACCAGCGCGCGCATGGTGGCGGCCAGTTGCAGCTGGCCGTCGTAGCGTTGATAGACGGCCAGTTCGGGCGTGCCGCCGCGCGCCAGCGCGAGGCAGGGTTTGCCCAGCGCGAGTGCTTCGAGCACGGTGGTGCTGCAGGCTTCCTCGCAGACCGAGGGCACCACGCACAGCTGGCTGCGCGCCGCCAGCCGGATCACCTCGTCGTAATCCTGCCAGCCCAGGAAGCGGATGCGCGCGCCGCCGTAACGCTGCGCGAGGGCGGCGCGCTCGGGGCCGTCGCCGACGATGCACAGGCTGGCGTTGGGCGGCAGGCGCGGCGCGGCCTCGGCCAGGAATTCGCCGAAGCCCTTGCCGGCGTCGACCCGGCCGACCAGCATGATGCTGCCCGCTTCCACCAGGTGCTCCCTTGCGGCCTGCGCCGCGAGGTAGCCGTAGTCGATGAAGTTGTGGATCACCTTGCAATGCGAGAGGTCGACGTCCGGCACCGCGCGCAGGAACTGGCGGCGCAGGAAGTCGGACACGAAGATCGTCTTCTGGCGCCCGAACGAGGCCGCGGTCTGGCGGCGGTAGCCCTTGACCGCGACCGCCGTCACCGACTTGCGCAGCACGCCCGCATTGGCGCTGATGCAGGCCGAGCAATCGCGCGGCTCGAGGGTGGTGCACACCGCGTTGGCGCGGAAGCGCAAATGGGTCAGGCACTCGCTGCCCTGGTCGTGCCTGGTCTGCACATAGTTGAGCGCCGGATCGAGGTGCAGGCCGACCATCGGCAAATGGCCGTGGTAGTGGATCGCATCGAATCCGGCCGCGTGCCGCATGATCGCCTTCCCGATCTTGTGGGCGAACCAGGGCCGCTTGAGCGGGTTGAACACGCCCAGCTGGAGTTCCTTCCAGCCCGGATAGCGGTAGTCGAAGCCGGCGATGAAGCGGCCCTTGAAGCCGATCTCGCGCGCCGGGTCGGGGCCGCCGACGTCGTTGCGGCCGAGGATCGCCACCTCGTGTCCGAGCGCGAGCAAGGCGTTCGACAGCGTGACCACATGCTTGCCCAGGCCGCCGATCTGCGTGCCCGGCAAGTCCTCCGATACCATCAGAATCTTCAACGGCGTGTCCCTTCGGCCGGCCGCCAGCAGGCTTTGACGCGGGTCCAGGCGACGCTGCGGTCCTCTTTCTGGATCACGAACAGCATGCCGTGCACGAACAGCAGCACCATGGTGGCGGCCAGCAGGAACACGAGATCGGACACGCCGGCGCCGACGTAGGCGCTGGCCAGCCGCGCGCACAGGGCGATCGCGGCGACGCCGAACAGCGTGGGCGCGTAGGCCTGGAGCAGCAGGTCGCGCAAGCTGGTCGGCACGGTGCGGCCGTGCACATACACCAGGAACGCCAGCGAGAACAGCACCGACGCCGCCAGGTGGCCCCAGGCCGCGCCGTCGATGCCCCAGCCCGCGACCCCGAGGTACACGATCAGCAGGCCGGCCGCCGCACGCGACAGCGCGAACATGCCCGACACGCGCGGATGGCCCATGCCGTCGTTCACCAGCGACGGCAGGCTGGTCAGCGAATCGATGAATTGCGACAGCGCCATCACGGCCAGCACCACGGCGCCGTTGCGCGCGAACTCGGGGTTCATCCAGTAGCGCAGGATCGGATCGGCGAACACCGCCACCAGCACCAGGATCGCGGCGTTGAGGAACACCACGTAGCGCGTGGCCTTGAGATAGATGCGGTTCAGGCGCGCCAGTTCGCCGCTGGCCGCCAGCGCACTGGCGGCCGGGAAGAACACGCCCGACAGCCGGTAGGTCAGGCCGAGGATGCGGTTGGCCAGGGTCGAGGCGACCGTGAAGTAGGCCAGCCCGGTCACGCCGACCAGCGCGCCGATGATCAGCTTGTCCGCATACGCGTAGGACAGCGCGGCGAAGCGGCTCAGGAAGGAATAGGCGCTGAAGCCGAGCAGGTCGCGCTTGACGTCCTGGCCGGGCCAACGGAATTCGAGGCCGGGCAGCAGGCGGTTGATGCTGCGCCACAGCACCAGGCAATGCACCGAACTGGCCGCCACCCGCAGCAGGATCACTTCGAACAGGCCGTAGCCCAGCATCAGCACGAGCACCGTCAGGATCGGCACCAGGGTGCCGAAGAACATCTCGACGCGGCTCGAGATATCGTAGCGCATCAGCGACTGCGGCACGCTTTGCAGGTAGGTCTGCAGCTGGCCGATGAAGAAGCCGAGCGCGGCGACCTTGAGCGTGGCGGTCGCTTCGACGGTCAGCGCGGCCGGCACGCTGAACACGCTGG
>DASRXO010000520.1:0-2036 GCA_035654095.1 Telluria sp. | reverse complement strand
GACTGCTGCTTGAGCACCTCGCTCAGATGGGTGATGAAGACGGTGCTCGGATCGACCAGGGTGTAGCGCGCCGCGCGCGCGACCTCGCGCTCGCTGTCCTCGATCCAGGTCGCCGGCAGGCCGTAGGTCGGCTCGCGCGTCTCGATGCCCTTCAAGGGCCGGGCATCGCCAACACCGCGGATGGCGAGCGTGCGGTCGGTCAGGATCTCGCCCCGCCCGCCCATGACGCCAAACACGAACAGCTCATACGCATTCGCGCCAAGGTTGGGCGCGTCGCGAAAGCGTACGCGCGGCAGCACCATGCCCGATTCGAGTGCGTATTGCTTGCGGATCGCCCCGATGCGCTCCATGAAAATCGTCTGCTCGCCGCTGACCAGCGGCGCCAGGTTTGCGCCGACCATGATCTCGACTGCTTCCACCTTCAGCAGATCATAAGTGCTCTGCTCCTCGCCGCCGGTATCGGCCTCGTCGCCATCCTTGGCGCCGTCGGGCGCGCTGTCGGCGCGTTTTTGCGCGCGGCGCACCGCGACGCCGGCGCCGAACAGGATCGCGCCGATGACAAACACGGACACGACCGGAATACCGGGCAGGAACAGGATCACGCTGAGCGCACCCGCGACGATGAACAAGGTCTTCGGAAACGAGGTCATCTGGCGCAGTACCTCGGTGCTCAGGTTGCCGTCCGACGCCGAGCGCGTCACGATGATGCCGGTGCCGACGGCGATCACGAGCGCCGGCACCTGGGTGACGATGCCGTCGCCGACGGTGAGCAAGGTGAACGTCTGCAGCGCCTGGTCCCAGCGCATGCCCATCTGCATGACGCCGATGACGAGGCCGCCAATAATGTTGATCAGCATGATCACGATGCCGGCGATCGCGTCGCCCTTGACGAACTTGCTGGCGCCATCCATCGCGCCGTAGAAGCCGGTTTCCTTCTCGAGCACCTTGCGGCGCCGCTTGGCCTCTTCCTGGTCGATAAAGCCCATATTGAGGTCGGCGTCGATGCTCATCTGCTGACCCGGCATGCTGTCGAGCGTGAAGCGCGCGGCGACCTCGGAGACCCGCTGGGCGCCGTTGGTCACGACGACATACTGGACCACGACAAGGATGAGGAAGACGATCATGCCGATCACGTAGTTGCCGCCGACGACGTAGGCGCCGATCGAGGCGATCACGCGGCCGGCATCGGCGTCCGACAGGATCAGGCGCGTGGCCGCCACGTTGAGCGAGAGCCGGAACAAGGTCGCGATCAGCAGCAGCGACGGAAACGTCGAGAACTCGACGGGCCGGCCGATATAGAAGGTCAGCAGCAGGATCAGCAGCGCGAAGCTGATGTTGGTGAGGATAAGGAAATCGAGCACGCCCGACGGGATCGGGACGAACAGGACGGTCAGGATGCCGACCACCAGCAAGACCATGACGAGGTCCGAATTGCTGTTAAAGAGACGACGGAACATCAGCTACCTTTCGTGTTGCGCGCTCGGCGCATTGCGTACACCCACACCATGATCTTGGCCACCTGCGGATACCATTTTTCGGGCACGTAGCCGTCGTAGTCGACCTCGCGGTACAGCGCGCGCGCCAGCAGGCGGTTCTGCACCACGGGAATCTGGTGCTTGGCCGCGAGCTGGCGCATCTGGCGCGCGAGGTCGCCCGCGCCCTTGGCGATGACCTGCGGCGCGCCCCCGACGCCGTGCTGGTAGCTCAAGGCGACCGCGAGGTGGGTCGGATTGGCGATCAGCACATCAGCACTGGGCAGCTTGGCCATCGACTTGCTGCGCTTGAGCATTTCCTGGCGCAACTCGCGGATGCGCGAACGGATACGCGGATCGCCCTCGCGGTTCTTCGCTTCGTCGCGCACGTCGCGCTTGCTCATGCGCATGCGCTTGCCGAACTCCCAGCGCGTGTAGACCAGGTCGATCAGCGCGATGACGAACAGGGTCGCCACCAGCTTGACGAGCAGACTGCCCGACAGGCTCACGAGCATGCGCGCGTAGCCCTTCGGCTCCATCGCCGACAGGCCCACGAGGCCGGGC
>DASRXO010000519.1:0-2446 GCA_035654095.1 Telluria sp. | reverse complement strand
CCGACCGGCAACCTCGACCCCGACACCGCCGACAGCGTGCTCGCGCTGTTACAAACCCAAGTCAAAACCCATGGCGCCGCCGCCATCATGGTCACGCATTCTCACGCCGCCGCCGCAAAAGCGGACAAAATCCTCGTCCTGACCCGCTCGGGTCTCGAAATAGCGACCAAAACGCCCTAAAAACGGGAATTTGCGGGTTTAATTTATCAACAATGCTGCGAAAATATACTTATCGTAGTATTATCAAAACTAACCCGCTGCGCATGAAATATATCCAAATGTAACAATCGGGCCATGAAGACCAGAAGTCGATCAGTTCCCCCAACCATGTTTCCAGACTTTGGAGGAGTACGATGAACGTACGGCAGAAGAAACTTGAAATGATCGAGGCGATGAATCGCGCTCGAGCGCTCGAACCTTCGAGCTTTGTGCCGAACAAGCTGCTCGACACGCTGATCGAAAAAATGAGTCTGAAAAATGATGCGGAGCTGTGCCGCGTACTGGAAGTGCAGCCGCCTATCATCAGCAAGATCCGTCACCGCAAACTGGCGGTCGGCGCGACCATCCTGCTGCGCATGCACGAGAAATCGGACATGAGCATCAAGGAATTGAAAGAATTGTCCAACGCCTCGATGCACTGAGCGGCATCGAGTGACGCTGCCTGGCGCCGGCAGCGCGATGGTCCGGCGCCTTTTTCTTCCTTCGCCTGTCGGCTTCTATTCCATTTCCCTTTCCCCGTTCTATTCCACGCCGTAGTGCTTCGCGTAGCGGCTGTCCAGGTTCGTCAGCGGCAGCAGCAGGAACATGTCCGCGCTTTCGAAATCGGGATCCCAGGCCGGCTCGCCGCACAGCCAGGCGCCCGAGCGCATATAACCCTTGATCAGCGGCGGCACCTGCGGCGACTGGGCCGCCTCCAGCGAATGGATCGGGAACGGCAGGTGCGGCGTGACCTTGTATTCGGTCGGGGCGGCATGCTTCGCCAGCAGCGACTGGTAGACCGCGATCGCATTGTGGCCGCCGTCGGCCAGGCTCATGCTGGCGCAGCCGATCAGGTAGTCGCAGCGCTCGCGCCGCATGTAGTCGGCCAGGCCGGACCACAACAGCATGATCACGCTGCCGCCGCGGTACTCGGGGTGGATGCAGGCGCGCCCCGCTTCGACCATGCGGTTGCGCAGGTTGTTCAGGCGGCCCAGGTCGAATTCGTTCTCGGAGTAGAAGCGGCCGATGTGACGGGCCTTGGCCGCGCTCAGCACGCGGTAGGTACCGACCACTTTCAAGGTGCCCGACTCGCGCACGATCAGGTGGTCGCAGTGCTCGTCAAACTCGTCGCGGTCCAGGCCTTGCGGATTGGCCAGCGCCGCGAGGCCCAGCGTTTCGATGAACACCTTGTAGCGCAGGCGCTGCACTTCTTCCAGTTCGGCGGCGGTCGAGGCCAGGCTCAGGGTGAGCCGCGGCGAGTGGGACTTCGTCTCTAGGGATGGGATGAGGTTTTGCATGCTTCGTCCTTTCAGTGGCGACGAAGCCAGCGTAACCGTACAATTTTTCAAGCAGATGACAGCGGCATGTCAATGTCATGACATGACGGCGTTCCGCCGCCTCAATCCTTCTTCGGGCGCCCGGTCTTCAGCTGGGGCAGGCCGGCCAACACGCTTTGCAGGGTCGCCATGTCGATCTGGCTGATCAGGGCGACGCCAATTCGCAACAGCTCGCTCTTCTTGATCTCGAAGCCGGCCTTCAGGCAGGCCTTCTTGACTTGGCCGAGCACCGCGTATTCCTGCTCCGGCATGGTGAAGCTGTCGCGCACCAGCTTCGGCTTGCGGACCTTTTCCTTGGCCGCGGCGGGCGCCGGGGCCGGTGTGGCGGGAGCGGCTTTGCCGGCCGCCGGCTTGGCGACGGTCTTTACCGGGGCGGGCTTGGCGGCAGGCTTGGTGACGGCCTTGGCGGCCGGCTTGGCTACGGCCTTGGCGGCGGGTTTGGCTGCCGGCTTGACGGCGGGTGCTGGTTTGGCTTTCGGGCTTGCTGGCTTCGGCATTCGGGGCTCCATGATTTAACGATGCAAACAATATATACGATTTATTCTATTATTGAAAGCATCATGCGAATTCGGCGGCGATCCGGGCAAACTGCCGTTCGATCTCGATAAAGACATCCTGCAGCGCCGGGTCGGCGTGGCTGGCGCGCGCCGCGGCCAGCGCGGCCTGCATCATCGCCAACTGGGCGCTGCGCTCGCCGACGATTTTCTCCAACTGCCGGTTCTGCTCGCGCAGCTGCTGGCGCGCGCTGTTCAGGGTCAGCTGGGTCGCCACGCGCGCGAACAGGATCGGTGGGCTGATCGGCTTGGCCAGGAAATCGACCGCGCCCAGCGTCAGCCCCATCGCCTCGTCCTCGACCTGGCTGCGCGCGGTCAGGAAGATCACCGGGATGTCGGCGGTGGCCGGATTGGCCT
>DASRXO010000518.1:0-5423 GCA_035654095.1 Telluria sp. | reverse complement strand
GGCAGCACCACGATGGCGCCCACCACCAGCCCGATCGCGGCCATCAGCAAGGGTTCGAAAATGCGCGTGAAGCGGTCGATCCAGCGGCTGATCTCGCCGTCGTAGAAGGCGGCCGACTGGGTCAGCATCGGCCCCATGTCGCCGGTGCGCTCGCCGACCCGCAGCATGCGCAGCGAGATCGGCGTGGTCAGGCCGTTGGCTTCGAAGGCATGCGACAGCGGCTCGCCCGATTCGATGCTGGCCCGGGCCGCCACCAGTCCGCTCTTGACCGAGGGCGAGACCATCGCCTGCACGGTGTCGAGCGCATGCACGATCATGATGCCGCCTTCGGTCAGCATGCCCAGCGTCAGGTAGAGGCGCGACAGCTCGTAGATGCGGACCCGCTCGCCGATGCCGGGCAGGCGCGCCACCAGCCGCGCCAGGCCGCCGCTGCGCATCAAATGGCGCAGCGCGCCGACCACCGCCGCGACCAGCGCGACGATGCCGATCGCCAGTGCGGCGCCGTGGTGGCCGGCGAACTGGCCCCAGCTGAGCAGCATCTGCGACATCCACGGCAGGTTGCGGCCGGCGCCCTGGTAGACCTCGGCAAAGCGCGGCACCACGTAGGCGATCAGGAAACCGCTGACGCCCGCCCCCACCAGCAGCAGGATCACCGGATAGATCGCGGCGCTGACGATCTTGCTGCGCACCACGTCGATGCGCTGCTGGTAATCGATGAAGCGTGCCAGCGAGCGCGGCAAGTCGCTGGTGCCCTCGGCGGCGCGCACGATGCCGATGTACAGCGGCGGAAACAGGTCGGACTGCTCGGCCAGCACGGCCGAGAAGCGCTTGCCCTCGCGCAGGCCGCCGAGCAGGCGCTCGAGCACGCCACGGGTGGCGGGATTGCTCTCCTTTTCGAGCAGCGCTTCGAGCGCCTCGACGATGCCGAGGCCGGCCGTCAGCAGGGCCAGCAATTCCTGGCTGAACAGCACCAGCGACAGCTTGCCGCCGCGCTTGCCGCGCAGGCCGGAGCCGCGCAGCGGTTCGACCGCGCTGACGAACAGGCCGCGCGCTTCCACCTGGCGGCGGGCGTCGGCCGCATCCGGGGCGTCGACCACCAGGCTGGCGATGGACAGGTCGGGCGCGAGGGTACGGACAGCGAACTGCATGGCGCCTTTTTTCGGTTGGGGGGTGGCTTATTGCGAGCTGATGTCGGCGTCTTCGCCGGTTCCGCCGGGCTGGCCGTCCTTGCCCGTCGAAATGATTTCGTACTCGGCCGTGGTGCCGGGCGCGCGGTACTGATACGGATGGCCCCAAGGGTCGGGCGGAATGCCCTTCTTCAGGTAGGGGCCGTTCCACTTGGCGGTGGCCGAGGCCGGCGCCGCGATCAGGGCCGCCAGGCCCTCCTCGCTGGTCGGGTAGCGGCCCACGTCGAGGCGGTAGGTGTCGAGCGACTTTTCGAAGGCCTCGATCTGGGCCTTGGCGATCGTCACTTCCGACTTGCCCAGTTGCGAAAAATACTTCGGCCCGACGTAGGCCGCCAGCAAGCCGATGATCACGATGACCACCAGCAGTTCAAGCAGCGTAAAGCCGGTATCGCGGCGGCGCGGGGTGGAAACAAGCTTCTGTGCTGGGTACATCCGACCGGCTCCTCTGTGGTGCCTCTGCCATAGGGCAAAAGCATGAATTTGGCGTGCAAGGCTACCACGCCGCTCATACGTACGACAACTTTTCTTTGGAGATAAGGAACAGCTGTCGACGCCGTCCATTTGGCCCGGAATGCGGCCACTGTTCAGCTAACACAAATGCGTTGACAAGTCGAAAACTTTCGGCAATCCCCGTACATTTTCTTACAAAAAAACGCTTTTTTCGTCGCACAAATGCCACATTTCTAAAAAGAATTTTTAAATTCCTGGCGGATATTTCCTGCGATCCTCGTTCAACATCCCGCAAATTCCTCCAATCAAATTTTTAGAATGGCAAGCTTTCCATTTATGAACGAAAAAAAGTTGGGAGCCGGAAAAAGCTTATCTCTACAATGCGTAGCGTTAATTGAACAGCTCGCGAAAAAGATGAAACTATTCAAGCTTCGAACAGCGTTTGCAACCCTGGTGATCGTGACACTGGCCGCCTGTGGCGGGGAAAATATGAACACCAGCGATGCCAGCCGACCCGACCAGCTGGCCGCCAGCGCAGGCTCCGGCCCGCTGCCCGATTGCGCGCCCGAGGCTTGCAGCCAGCTACGCATCATCGATGGCCTGGCCGAGGAATCCCGCGCCGCGGCGCAGGTCCGCTACGCGCAAACGGACGACGGCGCCGATATCGCGGCGGCCGCCAGCCCGGCGCCCGCTGCCAGCGGCGCCGCGGCGCCGGCTCCCCCCGATGCGGCGCCGGCCGTCATTACTCAGTAAGCCCAGCGCGCATCCTAGCGCTCCGGCGCGGGCGCCGGAGCGAGCAGGCGCAAGGCCATGCAGCGCGACAGCGCATGGGTGCGGTTGCTCACCCCCAGCGTCTTATAAATACGCTGCAGGTGATTCTTCACCGTCAGCGCGCTGATGCCGAGGATGCAGCCGACCTCGTAGTTACTCTTTCCTTCCCGGACCCAGCCCAGGATTTCGGTCTCGCGCGCGCTCAGCGGGCGCGCCATGGCGCCGGCCGCAGGGCGCCGCTCGCCGGCCGGCCCCTGCTCCGACAGGCGCAGCAAGGCCATATGCAGATGCGGCAGCAGCAGTTCGAGGAAATAGGCTTGGCGGCTGCCCGGCCGCAACGGCAGGCCGAACAGCGCGAACACGCTGCCCCCACCCAGCAGGCGGCCGCTGCCATGCAGCACCAGGTTGTCGAAGCCGCCCTGCTCGATCTCGGGCTGGAAGCGGGCCAGCGGCGACTGCGCCGCGCTGTAGCCGAGGTCGCTGACGGCGGGCAGCCGCGCGCCGTCGCGCCAATGGCGGGCGAGACGCGGCGCCAGGCCTTGGCCGGGGTCGCACAGGCGCTTCATCGATGCATCGTCGAGCACGCTGCCGTGTAGGCATTCGACGCGCAGCAGCGCATCGCCGGCGTCGAAGTGCATGCATACCATCAGCCGGTGCGGCAGCAGCGCCTGCAGCTGGCCCTGGGTCCAGAGGAAGAACTGGCGCAGGTCGCGCACCTGCACCGCGGATTCGATAATCCGCAGCAGGTACTCCTGCTCCAGCTTGCTGAGGATGACGATCGGGTCCACGGGCGCGCGTTACGCTGCCGTCTGCCAGCCGAGCTTGACGCGCGCGTCCCAGGCCACGAAGCGGTAGCCGCTGCCGCGCACGGTCTCGATATGCTCCTGGTGGCCGCTGGGCTGCAGCGCGCTGCGCAGGCTGCCGACGTGGGCGTCGACCGTGCGCTCGTCGAGGAACACATGGTTGCCCCAGACTTTGTCGAGCAATTGCGAGCGGCTGTGCACGCGCTCCGGATGGTGCATCAGGAAATTCAGCAGCCGGAATTCGACCGGGCCGAGCGCCAGCTGGCGGGTGCCGGCGGTCACCCGGTGGGTGCTGGGATCGAGCCGCAAGCCGGCCATCTGCACGGTGTCGGCGGCCGCATGCGGGGCGCGGCGGCGCAGCAGGGCGTGGATGCGGGCGATCATCTCGCGCGGGCTGAAGGGCTTGGTGATGTAGTCGTCGGCGCCCGATTCGAGCGCCAGGATCTTGTCCTGCTCGCAGGCGCGCGCCGAGACCATGATGATCGGCAGCTCGCGCGTACGCGGCTCGGCGCGCAGGCGGCGGATCAGGGCCACGCCGGACTGGCCGGGCAAGGTCCATTCGAGCAACACCATGTCGGGCAGGACTTGCTCGTCGAGCAGCAGCAGCGCGCTTTCGGCGTCGGCGGCATAGGCCACGCCGTGGCCGGCACGGGTCAGGTTCAGGCCGATCAGCTGCTGGATCGCAGGCTCGGCTTCGACGACGAGAATCTGTGCTGACATGATGAACAATCCCGAGGCAAATAATCACACAAACTTGCATTTGACTATGCCCGATGGGCAGGATTGTTGACCAATACAATTTTTTTGGGCCATTAATATCTTTACCATATAAATACGTGTTTTTCCACTCTCCTCCCTCTGGTGGCCACATGGGCAACTGGCATTGCCGCATGGGAACGACCATAAAAAAAGACACATCTGTCGTTTCCGAGCAAATGTGTCTCCGTGAAAAGCGGGCTTGTGGCCCGCTTCGACAGCCTTAACGCGCGGCGCCGGCCTTGCGGCGCGCCACCCAGCCCATCACGGCCAGGCCGCTCATCATGAGCAGCAGGTCCGATGGCTCGGGCACCGCGTTGACGCTCGCGAAGTCAGCGACCGCATTCACGGTGGTCGCCGCGCCCGGTTGCAGGGCGATCTCCACGATGTTGCCGGCATAGCCGACGAAGTCCGTGACGGAATCGTTCACCAGGGCCACGCTGAAGGTGCTGCCGGCGATGCCGTCGTCGGCCGTGAAGCTCAGGTCGAAGGTGAACAGGCCGCCAAAGCTCACGGCCTGCAACAGGTCGTTGAAACCGGTGGTGTTACCGATCGTCACCATGCCCGGCGGCGTGCCGACCACGTCGCCACTCGGAATCACGGCGGCGCCGAGTGCCCCCGTGAAGTTCGACAGGGTCGCGAAGGCCGGCGCAGCAGAGCCCAGCGCCTGGAAGCCGAAATCGAGGTAGCCGTTGGCGCCGGCCAGCGCGCTCGTGTTGACGGTGACCTGGTAGGTCGGACCGGCCAGGGCTGCGCCGGCGCCGCATGCCAGGGCCAGCGCCAGCAGCGCGCGGGAGAACAGGGTTGAAAGCTTGAACATGATCGATTTCCTTAAAAGGTGCCGGTGAACAGCTTCGGCGTATAAACAATGCTGACTTTGGATGGATTGCTGAAGGTCGTGGTCACGGTGACCGTGGCGCCCGGCGCGATCGACGCGGCGTTCAGCGTCAGGTAAGGCGAGCCGGCATGGTCGCCGCTCTTGTTGTCGAGCGTGACGCCGGCCGCCAGGCCGTCGAGCTGGAACTGGACCGGGCCGCTGATCGCCGCCGCCGTGGTGTTGGTGAACGACACCGTGCCGCTGTACTTCGAGGTGAAGCGATTCACCGTCAGGCCGGACTGGCTGATCTTGAAGCTGCCGGTGGCGTCGATGGTGGTCGCGGCCAGGTTCAGGCTGACCACGACCGGATCGTGGTCCGACGCGCGGTAGGCGTTGTTCACGTACAGGTCCTGCGGCTTCAGCGGCAACGGCGTCGAACCTAGGTTGAAGTTGTAGTCGGTCACTTCCGGCTCGTCGGCATTGTTATGCCATTCGGTCGCGCCGGCCATCTGCGAATTCAGTGCCGCTGTCGCCAGCGCGTGGTCGAGGTAGCCGCTCGCCCCGCCGAACACATACGAGTAGACGATGCCGTTGGGGCGCACGAAGCGCTCGAGTTCGTTGACCATGCCGGTACCGGTG
>DASRXO010000517.1:0-2209 GCA_035654095.1 Telluria sp. | reverse complement strand
TTCATACAGCGCGCGGCGGCCCGCCAGGCCCGGGAACTCGGCCTCCACGGCACGCCGGTGGCGCGCGAAAATATCCACTTCTTCCATCTGCGCCATCGTCACCAGCCCGGAGCGCAGGCCGTCGTCGATGTCGTGGTTGTTGTAGGCGATCTCGTCGGCCAGGTTGGTCAACTGGGCCTCGAGGCTGGGCTGGGTGCGCGCGATGAAGCGTTGCCCGAGCTCGCCCAGCTGGCGCGCGTTCGCCAGCGAGCAGTGCTTGAGGATGCCTTCGCGCGTTTCGAACATCAGGTTCAGGCCGTCGAAGGCGCCGTAGTGCTGTTCCAGCGCATCGACCACGCGCAAGCTTTGCAGGTTGTGCTCGAAGCCGCCGTGGTCGCGCATGCAGTCGTTGAGCACGTCCTGGCCGACGTGGCCGAACGGCGTGTGGCCGAGGTCATGCGCGAGCGCGACCGCTTCGACCAGGTCTTCGTTCAGGCGCAGGCTGCGCGCCAGCGTGCGCCCGATCTGGGCCACTTCGATGCTGTGGGTCAGGCGGGTGCGGAACAGGTCGCCCTCGTGGTTGAGGAAGACCTGGGTCTTGTACTCGAGGCGGCGAAAGGCGGTGGAATGGATGATGCGGTCGCGATCGCGCTGGAATTCGCTGCGCGAGCCGGCCGGCGTTTCCTGGTAGCGCCGGCCGCGCCCCTGCGCCGAGTGGGCCGCGTACGGTGCGAGGCGGTCGTCGAAGTCCATCTCAGGCGATGCCGGCGGCCAGCGTGGCCAGCAGCAGATCGGGCGGCGCCTTGCTGATGCTCGGGCTGCCGAGCGGCTTGAGCAGGATGAACTTGATCGCGCCGTCCTCGTTTTTCTTGTCGACTTCCATCAGCTCGAGCCAGCGTTCGGCGCCGAGGTCGGGCGCGCGGGTGGGCAGGCCGGCCGCGGCCACCAAGGCCTTGACGCGCGCCACCGTGGCGGCATCGACCAGGCCCATGCGGCAGGACAGGTCGGCCGCCATCACCATGCCGCAGCCGACCGCTTCGCCGTGCAGCCACACGCCGTAGCCGAGCCCCGCTTCGATCGCATGGCCGAAGGTATGGCCGAAATTGAGGATGGCGCGCAGGCCGCCTTCGCGCTCGTCCTGGCGCACCACGTCGGCCTTGATCTCGCAGGAGCGCGCGATCGCATAACTCAAGGCCTGCTGGTCGCGCGCCACCAGCTTGCCGATGTTCTGTTCGATCCAGTCGAAGAAGATGGCGTCGATGATGGCGCCGTGCTTGATCACTTCGGCCAGCCCGGCCGCCAGTTCGCGCTCGGGCAGGGTGCCCAGGGTCGCGGTGTCGGCCAGCACCGCGCGCGGCTGGTAGAAGGCGCCGATCATATTCTTGCCGAGCGGATGGTTGATGCCGGTCTTGCCGCCCACCGAAGAGTCGACCTGCGCCAGCAGCGTGGTCGGGATCTGGACGAAGGGCACGCCGCGCATGTAGCTGGCGGCCGCATAGCCGGTCAGGTCGCCGATCACGCCGCCGCCCAGCGCCACCAGGGTGGTCTTGCGGTCGCATTTGTGGGCCAGCAGGGCGTCGAACACCTGCATCAGCGAGGCCGAGTTCTTGTATTCTTCGCCATCCGGCAGCACGATCTCGAGCACGTCGCGGCCGGCCGCGCGCAGCGGTGCGGCGACCCGTTCGAGGTACAGCGGGGCGATCGTGGCGTTGGTGACGATCGCCACCTGGCGTCCGCCGATATGGCGCTCCAGCAGGGCCGGCTCGGCCAGCAGGCCGGGGCCAATGGTGATCGGGTAGCTGCGTTCGTCCAGCTCCACATCCAGGGAAATTCTTGCTTGTTGGTTCATCGAGGTGGGGGCGCTCGCGGCCGCGGCGCCGGGCGGCGCCAGCGCGTCCAGTTGCGCCAGAATGGTCTGAACCATCGATTGTACGTTAGGTCGGCCGGTATCGATGACCAGGTGGGCGATTTCGCGGTACAGCGGCTCGCGCTGGGCACTCAGGTCTTCGAGCCGTTTGCGCGGGTCGGCGGTCTGCAGCAGCGGACGGTTCTTGTCGTGCGAGGTGCGCACCAGGATGCTGTTGACGTTGGCGCGCAGGTAGACCACGGTACCGCGCTCGCGCAGCAGGGCGCGGCTGGCCGGGTCGAGCACGACGCCGCCGCCGGTGGCCAGCACGATGCCTTGTTGGGACGTCAGGTCGCGGATCACTTCCGCCTCGCGCCGGCGGAA
>DASRXO010000516.1:0-3351 GCA_035654095.1 Telluria sp. | reverse complement strand
CCGCAGCCGAGCGGCCGCTGCGCGCATCGATCAGCACGTGGCGGAACTGGCGCGCCATGTGTTCGCCGAAACAGCGGAACAAGGCCGGACAGGCGGCGAACAAGCCGTCCCAGTCCATGCGGTCGGCGCGCTCGCCGTAGCTGTCGTCGAAGCGGCCGGCGCGCATCAGGTACAGCGGGCGGCTCTGGTCGACCCGCTCGACGTACGGCTCCCAGTCGATCGCCTCGAGCACCTGGCGCGCGAGGTCGACGTCGTCGGCCGCGGCCGGGCCGCGGTCCAGCGCCTGCAAGCGCTCGCGGCAGGCCTCGAAATATTCGAGCACGCCCCCGTGCTCTTCACGTTGATCGAAATAGTGGTGCAAACCGGGCGACTCGGTATCCCAGTCGATCATCAGCACGGGCACTGTGGCGTTGTGGCGCCCCGCCAGCAGCACGGCCATGTTCGACAGCGCGACACTGCGCGCCGTTCCGCTCTCGAATGAATAAAACGTGGTCACCTCGCCGGGAGCGGTTATCGGCGGAAGCGTAATTCGGTTGAGTTCCATTAGTGCTCCTCATTTTCTTGGGAAAGTTAGATCCGGAATGTCGCGCCATTCAGGTGGGACATCGGGAAGCACGAATTGGTTGCAATCATGGCCCGCCGGCGTGTACATTTTTTGATATTCGTAATGGGCAGCAATGCGCTTCACCATCTTGTCGATGTCCGGCAGGAAATCGGGATTGGCCTTGAGGTCGGCCGTGGCCATCGTGAAGCGCGAAAAATCGACATACATGCTGGAGCGCGTGATCTGGGGCGGCAGCGCGGCCGGGTGCTTGGTCATGATCACCGGGATGATCAGATGGCTGGGCATCGGGTACCAGGCGCTGCGCTCGGCCTCGAGCTGCTGCATGGCCGCGTACTCGCGCCGGGTGTAGGCGTGCGCCTCGTACTTCGGGGTGTAGATCAGGATCATGGTGACGCTCTCGCACAGCGCGCGCGCGATCCGGCTGTCGAGGTCGTCGCCGCCCCCGAGCTGTTCGGTATCGATGAACAGCTCGTCCTCGGTGTCGAAATAGGGTTCCAGGTAGCAGCGCAGGGCGTCGGCCAGCGCGCCCTTGAACTTGTTCATCAGTTCATAGCGGCCATGTGCATAACTGAAGAAACAGCCGTAACGGATTGCCACTTCCCCCCCCTCGTTCCACTCTGCCGACCGGCGCTCCAATGACTGTAACAAGCTCGACTTTCATCACTTTGCGACCGCGCAAACCGCCTTGCGCCCCCGCCCGCATGGCATAATCGCCGGCAGCAAGGGAGACGCCGATGAAAGCCGTGGTATGCAAAGCGTGGGGGCTGCCCGACAGCCTGGTGGTCGGCGAGCTGCCCGATCCGGTGGCCGGTCCCGGCCAGGTGGTGCTGGACGTCAAGGCGGCCGGGGTCAACTTCCCGGATCTGCTGATCATCCAGGGCAAGTACCAGTTCAAGCCCGCCTTGCCGTTCACCCCCGGCAGCGAATTGGCCGGCGTGGTCAGCGCGGTCGGCCCCGGGGTCGAGCGCATCGCGCTGGGCGACCGGATGATCGCGTTCACCGCCCAGGGCGCGTTCGCCGAGAAGATCGCGCTGCCGGTCCAGGCCCTGATGCCGATGCCGGCGGGGATGGCGTTCGACACCGCGGCCGCGATCACCCTCACCTACGGCACCTCGCACCACGCGGTGGTGGACCGCGCCGCGCTCAAGCAAGGCGAGACCATGCTGGTGCTGGGCGCGGCCGGCGGGGTCGGGCTGGCGGCGATCGAGATCGGCAAGGCGCTGGGCGCGCGCGTGATCGCGGCCGCCTCGAGCGACGAGAAACTGGCGGTGTGCCGCGCGCACGGCGCCGACGCCACCATCAACTACAGCCGCGACGACTTGCGCGCAGCGATCAAGGCGGCCACCGGCGGCAAGGGGCCGGACGTGATCTACGACCCGGTGGGCGGGGACTACACCGAGGCGGCGTTCCGCGCGATCGGCTGGCGCGGGCGCTACCTGGTGGTCGGTTTCGCCAATGGCGAGATCCCCAAGCTGCCGCTCAACCTGATGCTGCTGAAAGGGGCGTCGCTGGTCGGCGTGTTCTGGGGCGAGTACGCCAAGCGCGAACCGAAAGCCAACCTGGCGGCGATGCGCCAGTTGCTCGGCTGGATGGCCGAAGGCAAGATCCGGCCGCTGGTATCGGCCCGCTACGCGCTGGCCGATACCGCGCGCGCCCTGAACGACATGGCGGCGCGCAAGGTCACGGGCAAGGTGGTGATCGTTCCCTGACGCCTATTGTTTCGGCAGGAAGGCGGTTTCGAACACCGCCTTGTCGAAGCCGATGCACTCGCCGTCGGCGGCATAGCGGTACAGCGCCGCCGCGTAGATGCCGCCCAGGGTATTCGCGACCAGCACCGCCATCAGCACCGCGCCGATGGTCAGCACCACCATCACGATCGCCAGCGCGGTACTCACGCTGGCCGCCAGCCCGACCAGCACCAGCCCGGACGCGCCCAGCGCGACCTGGATCACGGTGAACGCGAAGCCCATGCCGGCCTGGCCGATCACGTTCTCGCCCCAGGTCTGTTTCAGCAGGCCGGCGCTGTCCTTGACCGCCTGCACCGGGCCGACCTCGCGCGCCACCAGCACCGGCACCACCAGGAAGGTCGCCACGCTCCAGCCCACCCCGAGCAGGCCGACCACGATACGGCCGAGGAAGCCGACCCGCTCCTGGATCACGCGCAAGACGATGCCGACGGTGGCCGCAATCACCGCGTAGCCGAGGATCGCGCCGAAGCGCGCATTGGCGATGCGCAGGCCGTCGCCGAAGGTCGGGCTGGCGCCGTCCATCCGCATCATGGCGGCCCCGACCAGCGCGGCATTGAAGTAAAAGATCACGGCATACTGGACCACGTAAAACAGGAAAGCGGTCGAGTACGCCAGCGCCGAGCCCTCGGGCCCCTCGCGCAAGCCGTCGAAGGCGGCCAGGCCGAACATCGGCAAGGCGAAGCAGAGCAGCACCGCCACCATCGAGATGGCCGAGGCCAGCGGAAACGCCAGCAGCTGGGGATCGGTCTTGAGCACCGCGGCGCTGGCCTTCACCAGCGCGAAACTGCGCGAAAAGCGGTCGGACATAAGCTGACTCCTTGTAAGAGCAATCTTGTCGAAAGTGTGCCTTTTGGCAACTTCCGCACCCTACCACGAATCCGCGCGTAATGAAAGACCGGCAAGCCCGGCTAGCTTGGCTTGAAGAATGCAAGCACCTCGGCCTGCTCGCGCGTGCGCTTGAACGGCGGCAAGCTCTGCCAGACGCGCTTGCCGTAGGACTTGGAGATGAGGCGCGGATCGCAAATCATCAGCACGCCG
>DASRXO010000515.1:0-5788 GCA_035654095.1 Telluria sp. | reverse complement strand
TTCGACCCCACCAGCACGATCATGTCCGCCAGGCCGAAGTCCTCGTAGCAGCCCGGCACCAGGTCTTCGCCGAACGCGCGCTTGTGCCCCGCCACCGAGGACGACATGCACAAGCGCGAATTGGTGTCGATGTTGGCGCTGCCGATATACCCCTTCATCAGTTTGTTGGCGATGTAGTAGTCCTCGGTCAGCAACTGGCCCGACACGTACAGCGCCACCGCATCCGGCCCGTGTTCGTCGATGATGGCGCGCAGGCCGCCGGCCACGCGGTCGAGCGCCGCATCCCACGACACCTCGCGCAGCGTGCCGCCTTCGCGCACGGCGGGATGCAGCAGGCGGCCGTCGAGGCCCAGGGTCTCGCCCAGCGCCGCGCCCTTGACGCACAGCCGGCCGCGGTTCGCGCCATGACCGGCATCGCCGGCGATGGCGACGCCGCCATCGGCCTGCGGCGTCGCCTGCACGCCGCAGCCTACGCCGCAGTATGGGCAGGTGCTGCGCACCGCGAGCGGGATCGGCGCGAGGTTCATGCCGCCTGCGCGCACAGCGCCTCGCCGAACAGCAACTGGCTGCGGATCGCGGAGATGTCGGTGCGCTGCTGGATCAGGCCGAAATACCAGGGTCCGTCCTGCACCTCGCCGTACAGCACCGCGCCGGTGATGCGGTTGCCGGCCAGGACCAGCCGCTTGTAGATACCGCGGCGCGGATCGCGCAGCACCAGGTCTTCGCTGCCCTCGCCGCCGATGAAATCGCCGACCGAATACAGGTCGACTCCCGTCACCTTCAGTTTGGTGGGCGTCGCCTGCTGCACGTAGCGGCGCACGCCGGCGTCGGCCAGGTGGGCGCCGCAGACCCGCGCCTGCTCCCAGATCGGCGCCACCAGCCCGAAGGTGGCGCTGCGGTGCTGGACGCACTCGCCCACCGCGTACACGCGCGGATCGTAGGTCTGCAGCGTGTCGTCGACCACGATCGCGCGTTCGCAGTGCAGGCCGGCTTCGCGCGCCAATGCGATGTTGGGGCGGATCCCGGCCGCCATCACCACCAGGTCGGCGGCCAGCTCGCCGCCATCCTTGAAGCGCACGGCGCGCACCCGATCCGGTCCCACGATCTCGGCGGTCTGTGCGCTGAGCATGAAACGCAGGCCCTTGCGTTCGAGCGCGCCTTGCAGCAGCAGCGCCGCGGGCGCGTCGAGCTGCTGGTTCATCAGGCTGTCGGTCAGGTGCACCACCGTGACCTCCATCCCGCGCCGCAGCAGGCCGTTGGCCGCCTCCAGTCCGAGCAGGCCGCCGCCGATGACCACCGCCCGCCGGCCGCTGCGCGCCGCCTCCAGCATCGCATCCACATCCTGGATATCGCGAAAGCCGGCCACGCCGGGCAACTGGTGCCCCGGCACCGGCACGATGAAGGGCGTGGAGCCGGTGGCCAGCAGCAGCCGGTCGTAAGGCACTTGCAAGCCGGAGCGCGCGTGCACCATGCGCCGGCGGCGGTCGATCTTCAGCACCGGATCGCCCGCATGCAGGGCGATGCCATGCTCGCGGTACCACTCGCGCGTGTGCAGCATGATCTCGTCCAACTGCTTGTCGCCCGCCAGCACGGGCGACAGCATGATGCGGTTGTAGTTGCCATGCGGTTCGGCGCCGAACACGGTGATGTCGTACAGCTCGGGCGCCAGCTTTTGCAGCTCCTCGACCGTGCGCATGCCCGCCATGCCGTTGCCGACCACCACCAGCGAACGTTTCGGCGTCATCGTCACGCCGCGACCCAGACCTTGCCGTCCTCGACCCGCACCGGGTAGCTGCCGACCGAGTGCGCGGGCGCTTCCAGGCATTCGCCGGTGCGCAGGTCGAAGTGCTGCTTGTAGATCGGCGAGGCGACCACGATGCGCTCGCCGATGCTGCCCACCAGCCCGCGCGAGAGCACCGAGGCGCCTGAGTTCGGGTCATAATTAGCGATGGCGAATACCAGGCCGGCGCCCTGCCCGACCCGGAACACCGCGACATGCTCGCCCTTGACCAATGCACAGACGCCGGTGTCGGGCAAGATGTCGTCGAGCGTGCAGACCGGGGTCCACTGGTCCGTTTCAAGGTCGCGGTGCATGAAGTCTCCTAGGCGGATTGGGCGACGATCGGGATGATCGCGTGCTTGCGTTCTTCCAGCGTGGCCGGCCGGACCTGGCCGCGCTCCGGCATGAACACCACGTTCCGGTCGGCCGCGTCGCTGTTGACGAAGTGGCGGAAGCGCTTGCGCGTTTCCGGATCGTTGACGGCCTTGGCCCACTCGTCGGCGTAGCTGTCGACCACGCGCTGCATGTCCACCTCCAGCTCGGCGGCGATGCCCAGCTTGTCCTGCACCACCACCTGCTTGAGGTAATCGAGGCCGCCCTCGAGGTTCTCGCGCCAGACGCTGGTGCGCTGCAGACGGTCGGCGGTGCGCACGTAGAGCATCAGGAAGCGGTCGATATAGCGCACCACGGTCGCTTCGTCGAGGTCGGACGCGAGCAGCTCGGCGTGGCGCGGCTTCATGCCGCCGTTGCCGCACACGTAGAGGTTCCAGCCCTTGTCGGTGGCGATCAGGCCGACGTCCTTGCCCTGTGCCTCGGCGCATTCGCGGGTGCAGCCGGACACACCGAACTTGATCTTGTGCGGCGTGCGCAAACCCTTGTAGCGGTTTTCGAGCGCGATCGCGAAGCCGACGCTGTCGGCCACGCCGAAGCGGCACCAGGTCGAACCGACGCAGGACTTCACCGTGCGCAGCGACTTGCCGTAAGCGTGGCCGGATTCGAAGCCGGCCGCGATCAGCTCTTCCCAGATCGGCGGCAGCTGCTCGACGCGCGCGCCGAACAGGTCGACCCGCTGGCCGCCGGTGATCTTGGTGTACAGCCCGTACTTCCTGGCGACCTGGCCGACCGCGATCAGGCCGTCGGGCGTGACTTCGCCGCCCGGCATGCGCGGCACCACCGAGTAGGTGCCGTCCTTCTGGATATTCCCGAGGAAGTAGTCGTTGGTGTCCTGCAGGCTGGCGTGCACCGGCGTGAGCACGAAGTCGTTCCAGGTCGAGGCGAGGATGCTGGCCGCGAGCGGCTTGCAGATGTCGCAGCCCAGGCCCTTGCCGTGCTGCGCCAGCAGCTGCGGGAAGGTCTTGAGCTGGCCGACGCGCACCAGGTGGACCAGCTCCTGGCGCGAAAAAGCGAAGTGCTCGCAGACGTGGTTGTTGACCGCCATGCCGAGCTTCTTCATCTCGGCCTTCATCACCTGGGTGACCAGCGGCACGCAACCGCCGCAGGTGGTGCCGGCCCTGGTGCAGCTCTTGATGGCGCCGATCGTCACCGCGCCGCCCGCCACCGCCTCGCACACCACGCCTTTCGAGACGTCGTTGCAGGAGCACAGCTGGGCCGACGCCGGCAAGGCGTCTACGCCCAGCCCCGGGCGCGCATTGCCCTCGGCCTGCGGCAGGATCAGGAATTCGGGCGACTCGGGCAGCTCGATCCGGTTCAGCATCATCTGCAGCAGCTCGCCGTATTCGGCGGCGTCGCCCACCAGCACGCCGCCCAGCAGGTACTTGCCGCAGTCGGACACCACGATCTTCTTGTACACCTGCTTGCGTTCATCGGTGAACTGGTAGCAGCGGCTGCCTTCGGCCGCGCCGTGCGGGTCGCCGATGCTGGCCACGTCCACCCCCATCAGTTTGAGCTTGGTGCTCATGTCGGCGCCGCTGAAGACGGCCGCCTGTTCGCCCATCAGATGGCGCGCGGCGATGCGCGCCATGTCGTAGCCCGGCGCCACCAGTCCGAAAATCTGGCCGCCCCACAGCGCGCACTCGCCGATCGCATACACGTCGGGATCGGACGTCAGGCAGCTGTCGTCGATCGCGATGCCGCCACGCGGGCCGACCGCCAGTCCGCAGGCGCGCGCCAGTTCGTCGCGCGGGCGGATGCCGGCCGAGAACACGATCATGTCGGTGTCGAGATGGCTGCCGTCGGCGAAGCGCATGCGGTGCGTGCCGTCCTCGCCGTCGACGATCTCGAGCGTGTCCTTCCGGGTGTGGACGGTCACGCCCAGCTGTTCGATCTTCTTGCGCAGCACGCGTGCGCCGCCGTCGTCGACCTGTACCGCCATCAGGCGCGGCGCGAATTCGACCACATGGGTCTCGAGCCGCATGTCGCGCAGCGCCTTGGCGCATTCGAGACCGAGCAGGCCGCCGCCGATCACCACGCCGGTCTTCGCACGCTGGCCGCATGCAAGCATCGCTTCCAGGTCTTCGATGGTGCGGTAGACGAAGCAGTCCTTGCGGTCCTTGCCCGGCACCGGCGGCACGAAGGGATAGGAGCCGGTGGCGAACACCAGCTTGTCGTACGCCAGCACCTCGCCGCCGGCGGTGGTGACGGTGTGCGCCGCCAGGTCCACCGCGGCGGCGCGGGTGTCCAGCTTGAGCAGCATGTTGCCGCGCTCGAAGAAGCCGTCCGGCACCAGCGACAGGTCGTCGGCCGACTTCCCGGCGAAGAAGTCGGACAGGTGCACCCGGTCGTAGGCGGGCCGCGGTTCCTCGCACAGCACCGTCACGTCCAGCTGCGGCACGCTGCCGCCGGCCAGGGTTTCGAGCAATTTATGGCCCACCATGCCGTGGCCGATGACGACGATTTTCATGTCGGCTCCTCAGGCGGCGGCCGCGGCGGACGCCGCGCCGTCGGCTTGCGCGGTGAAGCGCACCGCGATCGCGCACAGCGCCGAGACCACCACCAGCGCGCTCAAGATCGACAGCGTCTGCTGGATGTTGCCGGTGCCTTTCATCAGGAAGCCGGCCAGCACCGCGCCCACGTTGCCGCCCGCGCCGATGATGCCGGCCACGCCGCCCAGCGCCTTGCGGTCGATGAAGGGTACCAGCGCGTAGGTCGCGCCGCAGGCCATGTGGGTGAACAGGCCGAAGCACAGCATCGCGATCACCGCGAGGGTCGCGCTGCCGGCGTTCGCGAACCACAGCAGGCCGAGGCCTTCGCCCAGCATCATCACGAACAGCAGGGTGACGCGGGTATTCAGGTCGCCGCGCGCCGCGCCCTTGTCCGACAGCCAGCCGCCGAGGGCGCGCGCGAACAGCGCCAGCAGGCCGAAGCTGCCGGCCGCCATCCCAGCCTCCTTCAGCGACAGGCTGAAATGGTCGACGTAGTACACGGCTGCGATGTTGTGGATGAAGATCTCGATGCCGAAGCAGGCGCCGTAGGTCACGAACAGCAGCCACACGCGGTAGTTGCAGGCGGCCGCCTTGAAACTGGCCCAGCCGCCCGCACGGGGAGCCCCGGTGCTCCCGTTTTCGACCGCGACGCCGGCCGCGCGCAGCGCATCGTAATTGCCTTCCGGGCAGTCCTGGGTGTAGCGCCAGTAGAGGACGGCCATCGCCAGCATCAGCACGCCGGGCACCAGCAGCGCGGCGCGCCAGCCCAGGGTTTCGCTCACGCCCAGCATGACCATCGCGCCCACCAGCAGCGGCATCAGCGCCTGCGCCGCCCCGCCGCCGGCATTGCCCCACCCGGCGGCGGCGGCGTTGGCGGTGCCCACCACCTTGGGCGCGAACATCACCGAGGTATGGTACTGGGTGATCACAAAGCTGGCGCCGACCGCGCCGATCCCGAGCCGGAACAACAGGAAGCTTTCATAACTCCGGGCCAGCGCCACGCCGAGCACCGGAATCGCGCCGAGCAGCAGCAGGCCGGTGTAGGTCTTGCGCGGGCCGTAGCGGTCGCACAGCGGGCCGACCACCAGCCGCACCAGCACCGTGATCGCCACCGCGGCGATGTTGA
>DASRXO010000514.1:0-2785 GCA_035654095.1 Telluria sp. | reverse complement strand
CGCGCTGCTGGCGCAAGGCTGGCCGGCATACGAAGCAGCACTGGGCGCGGTATGGATCCACGGCGCGGCCGCGGACCGGCTGGTGGAGCAAGGCGTGGGGCCGATCGGCCTGACCGCCGGCGAACTGCCGGGCGCGGCGCGCGCGGTGCTGAACCGGCTGGTGGCCGGCCGCTTTACACCAGCCGGCCAGCTGCGATCGTGATGGTGCGGGCGCAGCGCGCGGCGATCGACGGGTCGTGGGTGACCAGCACCAGGGTCGAGCCGCGCTCGCGATTGAGTTCGAACATCAGCTGGATCACGGCCTCGCCGGTGGCCGCATCGAGGCTGCCGGTGGGCTCGTCGGCGAACAGCAGCGGCGGCTCGGTGACGAAGGCGCGCGCCAGCGCCACGCGCTGCTGCTCGCCGCCCGACAGGTATTTGGGGTAATGCTTGAGGCGGCTCGACAGCCCGACCCGGCCCAGCATCGCGACCGCCTTCTCGCGCGCCTGGTCGTCGCCGCGCAGCTCGAGCGGCAGCATCACGTTGTCGAGCGCGTTCAGGTGGGCCAGCAGCTGGAACGACTGGAACACGAAGCCCAGCTTGGCCTTGCGCAGCGCGGCGCGGCCGTCCTCGTCGAGCGCGAAGATATCCACGCCGTCCAGCACCACCTTGCCGCTGGAGGGATTGTCCAGCCCCGCCAACAAACCCAGCAAGGTCGACTTGCCGGAACCGGACGCGCCCACAATCGCGAGCGTCTCGGCCGGTTGCACGGTAAAATCCACGCTGTGCAGGATGATCAGCTCGCCGCTGGCGTCGGCCACCCGTTTCGACAAATCGATCACGGCGATCGCCGCCTGTGGCGTGCCGTCCGCGGTAACGTAACCTTTGGAAGCTTCTGGAATGTCACGCATGCTTGTTGGTCTCAAAAAATTGGCGCTCGGCGGGCTGCTGATGCTTGCCGCATCGGCCAGCGCCTATTCTGCACCAAAAACAGTGCTCGTGCTCGGCGACAGCCTGTCAGCCGAATACGGCTTGAACCGCGGCAGCGGCTGGGTTGCGCTGCTCGATCAAAAACTCAAGGCCGAGAAGATCGACGCCGAAATCGTCAACGCCAGCATCAGCGGCGAGACCACCAGCGGCGGCCGCGCGCGCCTGCCGGCCCTGATCGAGCGCTATCATCCGGCGGTGGTGGTGATCGAACTGGGCGCCAACGATGGCCTGCGCGGCCTGCCGGTGGCGGCGGCCGAGGCCAACCTGCGCAGCATGGTCGGCCTGGCGACCCAGAACAAGGCCAAGGTGCTGCTGGTCGGCATGCGCATGCCGCCCAATTACGGGCGCGACTACACCGAGCATTTCTTCAATATGTACCAGACGCTGGCGACCCAGCTGAAGGCGCCGCTGGTGCCCTTCATGCTCGAGGGCGTGGCCGATAAACCGGCGCTGTTCCAGGCCGACCGCCTGCATCCGATCGCCGCGGCGCATCCGACCATCCTGGCCAATATCTGGCCGCAATTCCAGGCATTGGTCAAGTCGCGATGAAGTATCCGGCCTTACTCAATTTCATGCATATCCTGCCGCAGCTGGGCGAGTTCGACGCCATCATCGATGTGCGCAGCGAGGCCGAGTTCGCGCTCGACCATATCCCGGGCGCGATCAACTGCCCGGTGCTCGACAACGAGGAGCGGATCCGGGTCGGCACCATCTACAAGCAGGTGAATGCGTTCGAGGCCAAGAAGATCGGCGCGGCGCTGGTGTCGAAGAACATCGCGCGCCATATCGAAACGCTGTGGGTGGACAAGCCACGCGACTGGAAGCCGCTGATCTATTGCTGGCGCGGCGGTAACCGCAGCGGCGCGCTGGCGCACGTGCTGGCCAAGATCGGCTGGCCGGCGATCCAGCTCGACGGCGGCTACAAGGCCTACCGCGCGCACGTCAGCGCGGCGCTGGAGGAGATGCCGCGGCTGGCGTTCAAGGTGATCTGCGGGACCACGGGCAGCGGCAAGAGCCGGCTGCTGGAGGTGCTCGACACCATCGGCGCGCAGGTGCTGGACCTCGAGCAGCTGGCGCAGCACCGCGGCTCGGTGCTGGGCAGTCTACCGAGCCGGCCGCAGCCTTCGCAAAAGATGTTCGAGACGCTGTTGTGGGACAAGCTGCGCCATTTCGATCCGGCACTGCCGGTGTTCGTCGAGTCCGAGAGCAAGAAGGTGGGGCAGCTGCGGGTGCCGGATGCCTTGATGGAGCGGATGCGCCAATCGCCCTGCGTAGCGCTGACCTTGTCGCGGCCGAACCGGGTGCGCTTGCTGATGGAGGACTACCATTATTTTGCGGCCGATCCGGCGGCTTTGAACACCCAGCTCGATTGCCTGGTCAAGCTGCACGGCCGCGAGAAGATCACGGCGTGGCACGATATGGCCAACGGCGGCAGGATGCCGGAGCTGGTCGACCAGCTGCTGCTGGACCATTACGACCCGGCCTATCTGCGTTCGATCGATCGCAATTTCGCGCACTTCGGCGAGGCCGAGGTGCTGGAGCTGGGGGATATCGGGAAGGATGACTTCTTGAAGGCGGCGCAGCACCTGCACCGCTGACGGTCGTCGTTCCCGCGCAGGCGGGAATCCATAGCGCGCATGCGTTCTACGAAGCTAGCGCGCTATGGGTTCCCGCCTTCGCGCACTAGTGTCCGGAATAATTTGCTTGACTAAGCTGGGAGGGGTTGCAGGCATTGGATTAGGGGCGTATACCCGAGTTTGCCGACTCAACTAATCCAAACCTGCAACATGTTCAGCATAACGACTTTTAACGAATT
>DASRXO010000513.1:0-4380 GCA_035654095.1 Telluria sp. | reverse complement strand
AGCGCCTGCTGCTGCAGGACGACGTCAATACCTACATCGGCAATGCCGCCAAGCCGATCAAGGTGGTGGCCAGCCCGACCTACGGCGACTACACCTGGTGAAGCTGTAAGCGCTTGACGATGACATAAGGCTGGAGGCATCCCGCGGGTGCCTCCGGTCGCCATTTTGACGAGAGTGTCGCATTCAGCGCGCAAGCGCTGTAAGATCAGCAACGCCGTTGCATTGCAAGTCCGCTCCACACTCTTCCACCAAATCAAAAAGGACACTCATGTTAAGGACACTCTCGTTGTTGCTGATGTCGCTGGCCCTGCTCAGCGCGCAGGCCGCCGACTATCCCGCGCCGACCCAAGGCGATTTCATCATCAAGGATTTCCATTTCTCCGCGGGCGGCGTGATGCCGCAACTGCGCATCCACTACCGCACGCTCGGCAAGCCCGAACGCGATGCGCAAGGCGTGGTCAAGAACGCGGTGCTGATCACGCACGGCACCGGCGGCAGCGGCACCCAATTCCTGCGCCCGGAATTTGCCGGCGAGCTGTTCGGCGCCGGCGGCCTGCTCGACGCCTCCCGCTACTACATCATCCTGACCGACGGCATTGGCCACGGCGACTCCAGCAAACCGAGCGACGGCCTGCACGCCCGCTTTCCGCGTTACGGTTATACCGACATGGTCAACGCCCAGCATCAGTTGCTGGTCGACGGCCTGGGCGTGAATCATTTGCGCCTCGTGATGGGCACCTCGATGGGCGGCATGCAGACCTGGGTGTGGGGCGAGCGTTATCCCGCGTTCATGGATGCCCTGATGCCGCTGGCCAGTCTGCCGACCCAGATCGCGGGCCGCAACCGGGTTTGGCGCCGGGTCGTCATCGACAGCATCCGCAATGATCCCGAATGGAAGAACGGCGACTACACGGCGCAGCCGCAGAGCCTGCACCAGGCCGAGGAAATGCTGTATTTCATGAGCAGCAATCCGGTGCTGCGCCAGCACCAGTCGCCGACACTGAGCGGCACCGACAAGATGCTCGATGCCTCGACCGCGGCGGGCCTCAAGACTACCGATGCCACCGATCTGCTGTATCAGCTGGAAGCGTCGTATGACTACGATCCGGGTCCGGGCCTGGAAAAAATCCAGGCGCCGCTGCTGGCGGTGAACAGCGCGGACGACCTGATCAATCCGCCTGAACTGGGCATCCTGGAAAGCGAGATCAAGCGCGTCAAGAAGGGCAGCGCCGTGGTGCTGCCGCTGACGCCGGACACGCGCGGCCATGGCAGCCATACGGTCGCCAAGCTGTGGAAGCAGTATCTGCAGCAGGTGCTGGCGGCAAGCGAGAAGTAGGCGGCCGGATCCCGCTTGCAGCGGGCAAGGCCGACAGAGTGCCGCAAGCCCAACGACGGAGGATTGTCCGTATGTGCCATGCCATGGCCGATACCTTTGAGCGCAGCATGAGTTCGTGACGATCATGCTGCGCCGGTTCGTCCCCTGCCTCGCCCTGTGTGCAGCACTGCCGGCACATGCGCAGCAACGCGATGCGCTGGCCGATCTCATCAACGCGTACCGCGCCACACCGGGCGTCTGCGAAGGCCGGCAAGCGGAGCCGGCGCCGCCGCTGACGGCGCATCCGGCATTGGCCAGCGTGCAGGTCAGCACCGGCACCTTCCTCGAGCAGGCGCTCGAGCGTGCCGGCTATCCGGTCGAGCGCGCGGAGGCCATTTTCATCTCGGGCCCGACCGATGCCCGCGCCGCGCTGGCCGCCATCGAAGGCACCTATTGCCGCACCCTGCTGAGCACGCAATTCTCCGTGGTCGGCACCGGACGGCACGGCGACAGCTGGCTAATCGTGTTCGCCCGCCCGGCCCCGCCATCGCCGGTCACCCAGCTTCCCGCACCCGAGGCAGCAGGCAAACTGATACTCGACGCGGTGAATGCCGCGCGCGCCAGCGAACGAAGCTGCGGCGAGCAACACTTCGCGCCCGCGCCTGCGCTCACCTGGAACGCCGCGCTCGGCGATGCGGCGCTGGTGCACAGCCGCGACATGGCCAGCCAGCGCTACTTCAGCCATCGGGGCAAAGATGGACGCGTGGCCGCGGACCGCGCCGCGCAAGCCGGCTATCGCTGGCGGCGCATCGGCGAAAATATCGCGGCCGGGCAGGACACGCCCGAAGACGCGGTCGCGGGCTGGCTGTCCAGTCCGGGCCACTGCGCCAACATCATGAACCGCGATTTCACCGAAATGGGCGCGGCCTATGCCATCAGCAGCACCCGCGAGGTCCCGCGCGTGTACTGGACCCAGGTATTCGGCACACCGCGCTAGCGCCAAGCCGGTTTCCGAGCGCTTGATGTTGATGAGTTATTAAGAATGTTGCAAAACGTCCTCATTGGGAAAAGCTTATCGTGATTTTGTTGCTTGAGGGATATACTTTGAGCTCCCTCACCTAGTCAATATGGACATAGCCGTGAACATCCGCCATCTGAAACTGTCGCACCGCTTCATCATCCTGATCGGTATTTTTGCGGTCGGCTTCACGGCTTACGGCGCGTCCTCCTTGCGCACGCTGAGCGAATTGAAGGTCAATGGCCCGCTGTACCAGGCCATCGTGCAGAACAAGGACCTGGTCGCCGACGTCTTGCCGCCGCCCGAATACATCATCGAGTCCTACCTGGTCAGCCTGCAGCTGGCGAGCGCGGCCAACGCCACCGAACAGAGCGCGCTGATCGAACGCTTCAAGACCCTGAAGAGCGATTACGACACGCGCCACGAGTATTGGCTCAAGGCCGGCCTCGGTCCGGAGCTCGGACGCATCCTGCTGCAACAGGCGCACGAGCCGGCGCTCGCGTTCTACCAGCTGGCCTTCGGCAAATTCATTCCCGCGACCCAGCGCGGCGACAAGGAAGCGGCGGCCGCGCTCCTGCAGACCATGGGCGCGATCTACGAGACCCACCGCAAGGCCATCGACCAGGTGGTGCAATTGGCGACCAAGAACGCCGAACTCGATGAAGTCGGCGCCGCGCAGCGCATCACGTCCGCCAACATCTTGCTGCTGGCGGTGTTCCTCGCTTCGCTGGGGGGAGCGATGGCGGTCGGTATCATGATCCTGCGCGACCTGCTGCGCAAGCTGGGCGGCGAGCCGGAATACGCGGCGCAGATCTGCCACCAGGTCGCAGCCGGCAAGCTCGACGTCCAGGTCGTACTCAAGGAAAACGATCGCGCCAGCCTGCTGTTCGCGATGCGCACCATGCAGCAGACGCTGTCCGGCACGGTCTCCGGCATCAAGGCCGCGGTCGATTCGCTGGCCACCGGCACCGGCCAAATCAGCGCCGGCAACCAGGACCTGTCGGTGCGCACCGAGCAGCAGACCGCCACGCTGGAACAGACCACGCGCGCGATGTCGGCCCTGACGTCGAACGTGCACAACAACGCCAGCGACGCCAACCAGGCCAACCAGCTGGCGCTGGCCGCGTCCACCATCGCCGAGGATGGCGGCGCGGTGGTGGCCGAAGTGGTCGAGACGATGGCCTCGATCAACGCCTCGTCGGCCAAGATCGTCGACATCATCGGCGTCATCGATGCGATTGCATTCCAGACCAACATCCTCGCGCTCAACGCCGCGGTGGAGGCGGCGCGCGCCGGCGAACAGGGCCGCGGCTTCGCGGTCGTCGCCAGCGAGGTGCGCAGCCTGGCCCAGCGCAGCGCCACCGCCGCCAAGGAGATCAAGGCGCTGATCGACGATTCGGTCAGCAAGATGAGTACCGGCAGCAAACTGGTCAGCCAGGCCGGCGCCACCATGATCGAAGTGGTCGGCAGCGTGCGGCGCGTGACCGACATCATGGGGCGCATCTCCGACGCCAGCCGCGACCAGACCGAGGGCATCGCGCAGGTCAACCAGAGCATCGCGCAGATGGAGGGCGTGGCGCAGCAAAACGCCGCGCTGGTCGAGGAAGCGATGGCCGCCGCGGGTTCGCTGCGCGACCAGGCCAATGCGCTGGCGCAGGCGGTCAGCATCTTCACCGTGCAGGATGCGCCGCGCCAGGCGTCGGCGCCGCTGAGCAGGCGCGGCGGCGTCGCGCCGTTTGCCGAGGCGGCCGCCAAGCCCCGTCCCGCGGCGAAGATCGCGCGGCGCTCCTGATCGCGGCGCCGCCGATCGCCAGGTAGCGTTCGAGCTTAGCGCACCACCTGCATCTTGGTTTTCTTGCCGTTGCGGTAGGTGTAGAGCGTCAGGGCGGCGTCGCGCAAGTCGCCGTTGGGGTCGAAGCTGATGCTGCCGGTGATGCCCTGGTACTTGATCTTCGCAAGCTCGGGCAGGTATTTCGCCGGATCGGAGGACCTGGCCTTGTGCATTGCCGTGGCCAGCACCATCACCGCATCGTAGGCGTAGGGCGCG
>DASRXO010000512.1:0-3842 GCA_035654095.1 Telluria sp. | reverse complement strand
AGGTCGGTGGCGGTGACGCCTTCGCGCAAGCAGCCCGTCAGTTCCATGCCGACGACGTCGGGCGTCAAAAAGTACAGCGGCTGGCCCAGCATGGCGGCTTCGGCCTCGATGCCGCCCACGCCCCAGCCGACCACGCCGATGCCGTTGATCATGGTGGTGTGCGAGTCGGTGCCGACCAGGGTGTCCGGGTAGTAGGTGTCGCCGGCCTTGTGCACGCCGCGCGCCAGGTACTCGAGGTTGACCTGGTGGACGATGCCGAAGCCCGGCGGCACCACGCCGAAGGTGTCGAAGGCCTGCATGCCCCACTTCATGAACTGGTAGCGCTCGTTATTGCGCGAAAATTCCAGCTTCATGTTCAGGTCCAGCGCTTTTTTCTCGCGGAAGTGGTCGATCGTGACCGAGTGGTCGACCACCAGGTCGACCGGCACCAGCGGCTCGATGTTCTTCGGGTTCAGGCCCATCTTGTTGGCGACGTTGCGCATCGCGGCCAGGTCGGCCAGCAGCGGCACGCCGGTGAAGTCCTGCAGCACCACGCGCGCGACCACGAAGGGGATCTCGTCGCTGCGCTCGGCGTTCGGCGCCCAGTTGGCCAGCTGGCGCACGTGCTCTTCGGTGACCTTCTTGCCGTCGCAATTGCGCAGCACCGATTCGAGGACGATGCGGATCGACACCGGCAGGCGCGAGATGTTCAGGCCCAGGCTTTTCTCGAGCGCGGGCAGGGAATAGAACTTGCCCTTCTGGCCGGCCGACAGTTTGAATTCCTTGAGCGTGTTCAGAGTGTTGCGGGACATGACCTCTCCTTCAGTGGGGTATTTTGTTTTGGCGGGGCGGTTAATCGGTATCAGCTTTTCTTGGCTTCCTGGTCGGCCGGCTTGCATTCGTTGGCCAACTGGCGGTTCAGCTTGGAGTCGAGCAGCATGCCCTTGGACGGGATGCCGATCCAGATCAGGCCGAACAGCGGATTCTCGAAGCGCTTGGCGCCGGTGGTGGTGCCGACCCGCTCAAGGCGGTGCAGGCGCTTCTTCCAGCGCAGCGCGATGTGGCTGTCGTCGTTCTCGTTGTGGTAGATCGTGATCTTGTTACCGAGTTCGCAGTTGTAGTCGACGGTGATGGTGTCGGCCACGTCCGGCTCGGCCTCCTCGGGCGCGACTTCGGCCGGCTTGGCGGGGGCCTTGGCGGCTTTTGCCTTGACCGTTTTCTTGACCGGTTCGCTGGCATGGGCGGCGGGTGCGCTCAGCGCGGCGGCGAGCGCCAGGCAGCAGGCAGCGGCAAACTTCGCCATTATCGCGTCGTTCCCGCGCAGGCGGGAATCCATGCCGAGTATAGCTTCCCGCCTGCGCGGGAACGACGTTGTGAATGTGTTGGGCATCAGGTCGGTTCCGGTTGAAGAGTGTGATGGAGAATGGCGGCGGCAGCTTCCGGCAGCGGCAGGCCGGCCAGCTTGGCGCGTTGCAGCACCGTCCAATAATATCGGTAGCTGGCGCGGTCGTGCAAGCGCCCGTGCTGGGCGATCGGGCCCCAGTCGGCGGCGATCGCGTCGGCCAGGATGTGGATCGCTTCGTTCACTTCCGACACGCGCGGCGTGAAGGCCTTGATGATCGGCTTGATCTGGTCCGGATGGATGCTCCACATGCGGGTGTAGCCGAATTCGGCCGCCGCGCGCTGGGCGTCGGTGGCGACCACCGCGGTGTCCTTGATCTCGGTGGTGACGTTATGCGAGGGCACCTTGCCGTGCGCGTGGCAGGCCGCCGCGATCTCGAGCTTGGCGCGCACCACCAGCGGATGGGTGAACTGGCCCGGGGTGCGCATGGCGTTGCCGGGCACCGCGCCGTAATGGGCCGAGACGAAGTCCATGAGGCCGAACGACAGGCACTCGACCTGGGGCAGGGCGGCGATCGCGTCGGCGTCGTGCAGCGCGCCGTGGGTTTCGATCAGCACGTGCACTGGCAGCGTGGCGCGCCCGGCCTTGGCGGCGTGGCGGTTGATCAGGTCGATCGCGCGCATGACTTCGGCGACCCCTTCGACCTTGGGCAGCGTGAGGTAGGCCAGGCGCCGGCCGGCGGCGCCGACGATGGTCGCGACGTCGTTCTCGAAATGGGCACTGGCGACGTCGTGCACGCGGGCGCCGATGCGGCCGTGCAGGTTGGCCTCGTCGTTGAGCAGGGCGGCGACCAGTTGCGCGTGCTCGCGCTCGACGCCGGCCGCGGCCCCGTCTTCACAGTCGAAGGTGATGTCGAACAGCGGGCCCAGCTCTTGTTGCAGGGCCATCGACTTGCGCATCAGCTTCTCGGAGCCGGCGTAATGGTCGCAGGCGGGCAGCAGCAAGGGCTGGCGTTGTCCCTGGAATAAAACCTCGGATGGATGCATGGATGGTGGTTGCGGCACGGCGGGTTGAGGCACAGCGGCGCGCGTGCCGCTCGGGGCGGCACGGCGCGTGCGGCGAATCGGTGGCTTGACGGGCTCCACGAATCCGGCCGCGGGATGGTTCAGGCCAGCAGGTGGGCGACAGCGTCGCGCTCTTCGGTCAGTTCCTTGAGCGTGAGGTCGATGCGTTCTTGCGAGAAGGCGTCGATCGGCAGGCCCTGGACGATCTTGTACTCGCCGTTTTCGGTGGTCACCGGGAAGCCGAACATGGTGCCTTCCGGGATGCCGTAGGAACCGTCGGACGGGATGCCCATCGTGGTCCACTTGCCGTTGGTGCCCAGCAGCCAGTCATGCACGTGGTCGATCGCGGCGTTGGCGGCCGAGGCAGCCGAGGACAGGCCGCGCGCTTCGATGATCGCGGTGCCGCGCTTGGCGACGGTCGGCAGGAAGGTGTCGCGGTTCCAGGCGTCGTCGTTGATCAGGTCCTTGACCGGCTTGCCCTCGATGGTGGCGAAGCGGTAGTCGGCGTACATGGTCGGCGAGTGGTTGCCCCAGACGCACAGCTGTTCGATGGCGGCGACCGGCTTGCCGGTCTTGGCGGCGACTTGCGACAGCGCGCGGTTGTGGTCGAGCCGCAGCATCGCCGTGAAGTTCTTCGAGGGCAGCGACGGCGCCGATTTCATCGCGATGTAGGCGTTGGTGTTGGCCGGGTTGCCGACCACCAGCACCTTGACCTTGCGCGAGGCGACCGCGTCCAGCGCCTTGCCCTGCACCGTGAAGATCTGGGCGTTCGCTTCCAGCAAGTCCTTGCGTTCCATGCTGGCGTTGCGCGGCCGCGCGCCGACCAGCAGGGCCACGTCGGCATCCTTGAAGGCGGTCATCGCGTCGGCGTGGGCGGTCATGCCGGCCAGCAGCGGGAACGCGCAATCGTCGACTTCCATCATGACGCCCTTGAGCGCCTTTTGGGCTTTCTCGTCCGGGATTTCCAGCAGTTGCAAAATGACGGGCTGGTCCTTGCCGAGCAAGTCGCCATTGGCGATGCGGAACAGCAGGGAATAGCCGATCTGGCCGGCCGCGCCGGTAACGGCGACGCGCATTGGGGTTTTAGCCATGATGAATCTCCAAGTTGGGAAAGAAAACTGTCGAAGCTGAGGATACGCTCGTTCGGGAAAAGTGACATCATACCAAAACCGCACTTTCGCCACCGAAGCATCGGCGCCGCCTGCGCATACCGGATCGGCCCCGAGTGTAGGCTTCGCCGGCGCATCTGTCAATTCATATCTTATGTCTTATATAAGACAGCTAAGTCGGCGGTGGATTTACTGGACGGAAGCGCCCATTTGTGGTGAAATCGCGGTCTATGAACCCAGTCTCGTCGAATCCCGTGAACAATCCACCCGCTGGCGGCGGGGCTGGCGGTTCGGCTGCGGGCGGCGGCGGGTCGCCCACGTTCAGCCCGCTGTACCAGCAAATCAAGG
>DASRXO010000511.1:0-2068 GCA_035654095.1 Telluria sp. | reverse complement strand
CCACGCCGGCCTCGTCGACGATCGCCGTCATGATGCCCGGCAGCGGCAGGGTGCACGAACCCGGCACCATCGGCGTCGCGCCCGGCAGCGGCGAGATCATGTGGCCGCCGGTCTCGGTCTGCCAGAAGGTGTCGGCGACCGGGCAGCGCTCGCCGCCCACGTTCTTGTAGTACCACATCCACGCTTCCGGATTGATCGGCTCGCCCACCGACCCGAGCAGCCGCAGGCTCGACAGATCGTAATGCTGCGGATGCACGGTCGGGTCCACGTCGGCCGCCTTGATCAGCGAACGGATCGCCGTCGGCGCCGTGTAGAAAATCGACACCTTGTGCTTGGCGATGGTGTCCCAGAACCGGCCCGCGTTCGGATAGGTCGGGATCCCTTCGAACACCACCTCGGTCGCGCCCACCGCCAGCGGGCCGTAGGCGATGTAGCTGTGGCCGGTCACCCAGCCGATGTCGGCGGTGCACCAGAACACGTCCTGCGGCTTGATGTCGAAGCTCCACGTCATGGTCAGCGCGGCCCACAGCAAATAGCCGCCGGTCGAATGCTGCACGCCCTTCGGCGTGCCGGTCGAGCCCGAGGTGTAGAGGATGAACAGCGGATGCTCGGCGCCCACCCATTCCGGCTCGCACTCGGCCGGCTGGTTCGCCACCAGTTCGTGCAGCCACAGGTCGCGCCCCGTCACGAACGGGATGTCGCCGCCCGTGCGCCGGTACACGATCACGTCGCGGATGGTGCTGCAGCCGCCCAGCGCCAGCGCTTCGTCGACGATGGTCTTGAGCGGCAGGCGCTTGCCGCCGCGCAGTTGCTCGTCGGCGGTGATCACGGCCACCGCGCCGGCGTCGATGATGCGCTCCTGCAGCGACTTGGCGGAGAAGCCGCCGAACACCACCGAGTGCGTCGCGCCGATGCGCGCGCAGGCCTGCATCGCCGCCACGCCTTCGATCGACATCGACATGTAGATGATGACCCGGTCGCCCTTCTTGATGCCGCGCGCCTTCAGGCCGTTGGCGAATTTGCAGACGCGCTCGTATAGCTCCCGGTAAGTGGCGCGCGTCACCTGGCCATCGTCGGCCTCGAAGATGATCGCGGTCTTGTCCGCGTTGCCGTTCGCGAGGTTGCGGTCGAGGCAGTTGTACGAGGCGTTTAGCTCGCCGTCGGCGAACCATTCGTAGAACGGCGCCTTGGATTCGTCGAGCGTCGAGGTGAAGGGCTTGTGCCAGTCCAGGTTTTCGCGCGCCAGGCGGGCCCAGAAGCCGGCGTAGTCGCGCTCCGCTTCGGCACACAGCTGGTAGTAGGCGTCCATGCCGGAAATGTTGGCCTGGCCGACGAAGGCGGCCGACGGCGCGAACACGCGATGCTCTTGCAAGCCCTGATTTTGCTGCTGGTCTATCTCAATCCTGGCCATGCTAGTCTCCATAGTTGTGTAGTTTTGATAACACGATAGGCGCGCTCGCTTACGGTGCCCTTACAGGCCGCGCACTTGCGTTCATCAAGCGATTTTACCAACCTTTGCGCGCCGGTGAGCGGCAACGGCAGCAAAGCCCGGCAGGTGTAAAATGACGCGTTGAAATTGTTGACGCAACATACCTACGGTACCGCCCTATCACACTACCCTGAGCGAGAAATCCCATGACAGTCATCACGCAGGACGACCTGATCGAATCGGTCGCCGCCGCCCTCCAGTACATCAGCTACTACCATCCGGCCGACTACATCGCCCACCTGGCGCGCGCCTACGAGGCCGAGCAGAGCCCGGCCGCCAAGGACGCGATCGCCCAGATCCTGACCAACTCGCGCATGTGCGCCGAGGGCAAGCGGCCAATCTGCCAGGATACCGGCATCGTCAACGTGTTCCTCAAGATCGGCATGGGCGTGCGCTTCGAAGGCTTCAAGGGCACGGTGACCGACGCCGTCAACGAGGGCGTGCGGCGCGCCTACAATTTCGAGGACAACAAGCTGCGCGCCTCGATCGTGGCCGACCCGCAGTTCGAGCGCAAGAACACCGGCGACAACACGCCCGCTGTCATCCACATGACGGTGATTCCCGGCAACACGGTCGACG
>DASRXO010000510.1:0-6067 GCA_035654095.1 Telluria sp. | reverse complement strand
GCGATTGGCGCGCCTGCTCGTCGTCGATGTAGCGGCTCGCGTACACGATGCCGTTGCCGACCCGGTGCTGCAGCGGGATGCGCCACTGCCAGCCGGCGTCGCGCGCGATCGACCGCGTGTACGGCACGGCGGGGCCGGTCGATGCGGTCTGCACCGCGATCGCGCTGTCGCAATGCAGCCAGTGCGACCAGTCCTCGTAGTCGACCTTCATGGCCTGGCCGATCAACATGCCGCGAAAGCCCGTGCAGTCGATGAACAAGTCGCCTTCGATCTGCGCGCCGGAGTCGAGCTGCAGCGAGGCGATGTCGCCGGTCGCCGCGTCGATATTCACCTGCGCGATCTTGGCTTCGATGCGCGTCGCGCCGAACCCTTCGGAGAACTTGCGCAGGTAACGCGCATAGCGGCTGGCGTCCATGTGATAGGCGTAGTTCATGCCGTTGCGCGGCAGGTGCGCGAAGCGGCCTTCCTGCGCGGCCTTCAGTTCGAGGCAGTAATCGCCGTAGTCGCCGGCCAGCTTGCGCTCGCGGCCCTTCATCCAGAAATGCTGGAAGCCCGCGGTCCAGTGGTCGGTCCCGGTCAGGCCGAAGGAGTGGATGTAGTCCTCGTTGCGGTCGCGCCAGTTCTCGAAGCTGATGCCGAGCTTGAAGGTAGCCTGGGTCGCGGCCATGAACTCCTGCTCGTTAATCTCGAGCAGGTTGTGGTAGTTCATCAGGGTCGGGATGGTGGCTTCGCCCACGCCCACCGTGCCGATCTCGTCGGACTCGATCAGCTTGATGTCCAGCAGCTTGCCCAAGGTCTTGGACAAGGCCGCGGCGACCATCCAGCCGGCCGTGCCGCCGCCGGCGATGACGATGCGCCGGATCGGGCGGCGCTCCGCCTTGTGTCGATTCTCTTGTTGCATGATCGGTCTCCTCTCAGCGATTCATTTTTTTTTGCAGTTGCGCGCGCAGCATCCGCGCCGCATCGGCATCGAGCGGCGCCAGCACGCGGCGCGCCTTGTCGTCGATGTGCGCGCTGGTGCCATCGTCGGCTTCGAACACGTAATGGCGGAAGATCTCTTGCCAGGCCTGGCGCTGTGCGGGCGGCAGGTCGCGCACGCTCATCAGGGCCAGCATCAGCGCGTTGGTCGGCGTGTCCATGTACTCGGGCGACTGGCGCCACCAGTAGTTGACCAGCACGTTGAAGCGGTCGAGCGCCTCGATGTGGTGCCACCACATGCTGGGGATGAAAATCGCATCGCCCGGGCCCAGTTCGGCCACCTGCGCGTGCTGCATCGCTTCCGCGAATTTCGGAAACTTCGCGAGATCGGGCCGCGCGAAGTCGACCAGGCTGATGGACTGTCCGGCCGGCGTGAAATCCAGCGGGCCGATATAGAGGTTGCTCAGCTGCTCGGGCGGGAACAGGGTGAAGCGCCGATGGCCGGCCACCACGCAGGCGAGATTGTCGGGCAGGTCGTAGTGGGCCGCGATGCGGGTGCGGTTGCCGATCCATATGCTCATCAAGGCATCGCGCGCGCCGAGGTCGAGATCGTTCTCGTCGCGAAAGCCCGGCAGGCAGGTATCGACCGTGGTGGAGCCCACGTAGATCGCGGGCGGGCGCTCGTCCCGGTCATGGTCGGCGAGTTCCTCGAGCACCTTGTCGAGCGTGACCCGCACCGGATAGAAATTGAAGCCGCTCAGGTCCTCGTTGTAGAAAAAGCGTCCCTCGATGTCGGGCGCGCCGAGCATCGCGACCACGCTGGCGTCGCGGTAAAAGCGGCGCAGGTAGGCGTCGCCGCCCTGGGCCGAGGCGAGGCCGGCCTGGACCGCGGGCCAGCTCGCCACCAGGCCGCGCAGCACCAGCGGTTCGGTCGCCTGCAGGATCGCGTCGGTCAGCTCGCGCGGGCCGACCCCTGCGATCTCGCGCATCGGATTAGCGGCGGCCTGCATGGGCGCGGTTCTTCCGCTCGATCAGCGCGCGGAAGTTCGACAGCGAGGCGAGCACCATGTAGATCGCTTGCAGGTAGCCGGCCTTGTGCAGGCGTTCGAGCGCGCTGGCGCCGAGGCCGGCGAGGCGCTCTTCGTTGATGGTGTAGAACCCGGCCAGGCGGTTTTGCGAGCCGTCGTCAAGTTCGATATCGAAGACGAAGGACTCGAGCAGCTCGTGCTCGAGCAAGGCGGCGATGAAGGCCGCTCCGACCTGCAGGCCCTGGTGGATGGCGAGCAGGGTGGAGTTCATCCGCTCCAGGAATTCGGTGGTGCCGCCGTGCTCCTTGAAGACGGGCTCGCCGGCGGTGGTGCCGAGCCGCGGGCTGTCGAGGTCGACGTGCACCGTCAGCTCGTCGCCGTTCACGCCGATGAGGAAGGGCTGGCGTTCGATCGCCAGCGGCAGGTAGCCGGCGTCCCAGCCGTGACGGCCCAGGAACAGGTTTTCGCCTTCCTGAAAGCCGAACAGGGCCAGCGCTTCGAAACCGGCGGCATCGGCAGCCTTGCGAAACACGATGGGATAGTGGGCCTGGAGGTCGCGAAACTCGGCCGGGAAGGTGAGCGCGAACATCACCTCGTCGCCGTACTGCGCGCCGCGGCTGGTGATCACGCGCAGGTCCTTGTGGTCGATGTTGTTCAGCAAAACGGTATTGGACATGCGAGTCGCCCTTGGTATCAGGTTGGTAAAAATGGTCTCAGATCTTTTGCAGCCCATGGCGCCGGATATGCGCGATGAGTTCCCTGTTGCTCGGCAGCGCCTCCAGCATCTTGCCGGTCAGCGTGGCGGCCTCGCGGAAATACTGGTCCGCGACGTCGGCGTGGTCGGCGCGCCGCGTGCCCGCTTCGGTCCGGAAGCCCATGCCGTACAGGATGTACTGGTAACTCGCGGACGGAAACACTTCTTCGATACGGTACAGGTCGTAGCGCGACGGCGGCCGGTGGCGCCACAGCGTGAGCGAGTCGGCCAGCCGCGCCGGGATCGACTCGGCTGCCCGGTTGTCGCGCCAGAACGCGGAATCGGTGCGCTTGCTCAGCACGTAGTGCAGCTTCAGGAAGTCGATCACGCGTTCCCAGCGGTAGGTGAAAGTCTCGTTGAAGCGGCGCGCCACGATGTCCATCGCCGCGCGCGTGGCCGGCATCTCGTCGCTCAGCATCGACGCCGACAGCTCGACCAACGCGAGCGCCGACGCCTCGAGCGGTTCGATGAAACCGGCGGACAGGCCGATCGCCACGCAATTGCGGTGCCAGAATTGCTGGCGGTAGCCGGGCTGGAACGACAGCTTGCGTGGCGCGGCGATGTCTGGCGGCCCGCCGGTGTCCCGGATGTAGTCGCGCAGCGCGCGCTCGGCCAGCTCGTCGCTGGTGTGGGCACTCGAATAGACGTGGCCGATGCCGCGCCGGGTCGGCAGGCCGATGTCCCAGATCCAGCCGCTGCTCTGCGCGGTCGAGCTGGTCTGCGAAGCGATCGGGCTGTCGTCGTCGGGGTAGGGGACTTGCACCGCCAGCGCGCTGTCGTTGAACAGGACGTGTTTCTGGGACAGGAAAGGCACGTTGTAGTGCTTGCCCAGCAGTAGCGATTGCATGCCGCTGCAATCGACGAACAGGTCGCCGCTCAGCGTGCCGTGCTCCCTGGTGTGCAGCGCGGCGATATCGCCGTTGTCGTGGGTGTCGACGCCCACCACATGGTCGGGCACGAAACGCACGCCAAGCCGTTCGATGCAGTGCTGGCGCAGGAACAGGCCGAACTTGCCCGCGTCCAGGTGATAGGCATAGTTGGCCACCGCCGCGTATTCGGGCGTGGCCGCTTGCTTGGGCGCGCGGCCGTGCACGCACAAATGGGGCTGGAAGCTGGCCAGGTCGGCGAACGGGACGGTGGCGTGGCGCTCTTGCCAGCCGGCCGCCAGGTCGGTTTCGCCATGGCCCTGGGGCAGCACGAAGGGGTGGAAATAATAGTCGTCGTCGCGGCCGTCGACCCAGCCGTTGAAGCGCGAGCCCTGCTTGAACGAGGCGTCGCATTGGCGGATGAAATCGGTCTCCGACACGCCGATCTTGCGCAGCGTGTCGCGCATGGTCGGCCAGGTGCCTTCGCCCACGCCGATCGGCGGAATATCGGGCGATTCGATCAGCGTGACCTGCAGGCCGCCGGCGGCCGCCCGATGCTCGGCCGCGAGCACGCCGGCAACCAGCCAGCCGGCCGATCCACCGCCCACAATCACGATTTGTTTGACCGTGCTACTCACCATGAGGTCGTCCCATAACATTCTGGCTGAGGCCGCATGAAGTCTAACCGAAAAGGCCGCTGGCGGGCAGCGGCCTTTTCTACTGCGTCACTGCTGTGGTGCTCAGAACTTGTAGCGCGCTCCCAACATGTAGCGCGGCCCGGCCTGGGTCACGGCCAACACCTCCTCTTTGGTGCGGCCGTGGACGCGCGTGGTCGAGTCGGTGAGGTTGATCGCCTCGAATTGGACGCTGAGCTTTTCCGTGATGGCATAACCGATGCTCAGGTCGAGTTGACCGTAGGCCTCGACGTATTGGGGGTTCGGCCCCGCGCCGTCGAAGGTCGACGCCAGGAACTCGCCGCGCCAGTTGTAGGCCCCGCGCACCGTCCATTTTGCGTTCTCGTAGATGCCGACCAGGTTGGCTGAATTGCTCAGGCCGACCAGGGCGAACTGCTCGCCAATCGAATTGTTGTCGTACTTCAGGCCCGAGTGCACATAGGTGTAGTTGGCCTGCAGCCCGAAGCCGCTGTTGCCGAACATATGCTGCAGGTTGACTTCCGCGCCGTTCAGGCTGGCGCTCTGCTGGTTGGAGAACGAGGTGATCTCGAAGTTCGCGATCGGATCGCCCGGTTGGCCGACGATGGTGCCAGTCGCGTTGCCGCTCGGATCATCGGCGCCGCGCGTCACGCCCGCCGCACCGTTGTGGTTGCGCAGGATGTAGTTGCGGATGCAGACCGTATCGGCGCCGCAGCCCTTGGCCACCGCCTCGTTCCAGAATGCGCCACCGACCGGTGTGTGCAGGTTGAACGGCTGGGCCGTGATCTTCGACTGGCCGGCATAGTTCTCGAGGTTCTTCTTGAACAGACCGATCGAGGCGAAGCTCTGCTTGTCGTAGTACCACTCGAACGACAGGTCGAGGTTCTTCGACTTCACCGGCTTCAGCGCGGGGTTGCCCTGCGAGCCGGTGCCGCCGTTGACGCGCGCCAGGCCGCTCAGCGTCTGTCCGCCCTGGATCTGGTCATAGCGCGGGCGGCCGATGGTTTCGCCATAGCTCGCGCGCAGCTTCATGTCGGAGCGCACGTCGATGTCGTAATCGAGGCTGGGCAGAATGTTGTGGTAGGCGCCGGTCAGGGTCGTGAAACTCGGCGCGCCGAAACTGACCGGGAATTCGTTCGCCGACACCCAGGAAATGCTGGTGGCGGTAGGCACCAGGGCGGTCGAGGTCACATCGGTTTTTTCATAGCGCACGCCGATCGAGGTGTGCATCGGCAGCGTGGTATCCCAGTCGGTGTCGAACTGGAAGTAGGCGCTGTTCGACTTTTCGCGGGTCCGCTGGTCGGTGTCGAAGGTCGTTTTCGGCAGGTAGAGGGCGGGCTGGCCGGAGGCCTTGGCCGCCAGTTGCCGCACCTGGTCGAAGTTGAAGGTGTAGAAGGTATTGAACAGGTTGGGGCTGTCGCTGCCGTTGATCTTGTCGAAATACTGACGGACGGTGTCGGCATGCCACACGCTGCTCGGATAGTCGGCCGGGCTGGTCGCGCCGCCCCAGGTGTCGCGCTGCTGGGTGGAGAAGGCGGAGCGGTTGTCGACCTTGGTCGCGGCCGCGCCGAAACTCAGGTTCGACGATTCGAGCAGCTTGAGGCGGCCCTTGAGTTGCTCCTGCTCGACTTCGCCTTTCATATAGCCGTTCTGGAACACCGAGCCGGTGACCTGCTGTGGCGCCTTCACGAAGTCGGCCCCGGCGATGCTGAGCACCGGGAAGTCATGGGTGAAGTCGGCGGTCGTCGTGCCGCGGCTGAAGCTGGCCGTGCCCAGCGTGTTGCTCGAGCCGAAGGGGCTGTCGGCCATCGATTCGGCGGTCGACTTGTGGACGTCGGCTTCGAGCTT
>DASRXO010000509.1:0-7096 GCA_035654095.1 Telluria sp. | reverse complement strand
TGCAGCCGGAGCGCGAGCCGGACCCGGAGCCGCAAGCGGAAGCCGCTGCGGAACAACGCCGCAGCCCGCGCGGCGGCCGCGAGCCGGCAGCCAAGAAGACCGCCAGGAAAGCGGACAGCGCGATCGAAGCCGCCGCGCCCGCGCCGGTCGAGGTCCAGCCGGAAGCGCCGGCCGAGCCCAAGGCCAAGCCGGCGCGCAAGCCGGCCGCGCGCAGCCGCCGGCCGGCCAAGCCGAAGGCCGCCGCGGACAACGCGTAAGGCGTGCCGGGCCGCCGGACAAAAAAGGTGCAAACTGTGAGGCGGGGCCGGGGTCTAATCGATAGCCCCGTCCCAGCACCCAGGAGTCCGCCATGCGCACGCTTACCGGATTGGTTTTGTCGCTCACCCTCGGCATGCCGTGCGCGCTGGCCGCGCCGCCTGCCGCCAACCATCCCATCCTCGGCATCTGGCGCTTGACCTTGCCCGACTCCAACTGTTCCGAGATCTACCGCTTCCGCGGCGACGGCACCACCCTGGTGACCAGCGCCCAGGAAGTGTCCGAAAGCGAGTTCGAGATCCCGGCCCAGCCCAGCGAAAAAGGCTTCTACCGGCTCGAGGACCGCGTGGTGAAGGACAACGGCAAGCAGGATTGCTCGGGCGAGATCATGAAAGTCGGTAACCGCGCCACCAACTTCATCCGCTTTCACCCCTCGGGCGCGCTGTTCCTGATGTGCGCGGCCGAGTCGATGGATACCTGCATCGGTCCATTCCAGCGCGTGCCGGGGCAGGGCACATGAGGCTTTTGAGAAATATTACTTGCAAGCTAGAAAGTTTTAAACTAAGCTGAATTCGCTGACCGGCATCTTCGCGATCCGGTCTCGCCTTTGCCGCGGCCCCTACCCCTGTCCGCCGCAGCGCATCCGCCCGTACCTTCCATCGTTGCCTGCCCTTATTTTCGGCACCAGCAGCCACTTTCACCGGCCCCGACCCGCCGCCCACGATGCATGTGCGCGCTGTTGCGCGCCGAGGAAAGGGTTTCCCATGCCAAATTTGCGCATGAAGCTGCGGTTCACCTCGATCCGCAAGAAGCTGCAACTGATCGTCATCGCCGCGACCTTGACGGCGCTGCTGCTGACTTTGATCGGCAACGTCGCCGGCGACCTCTGGCTGTATTACCGTACCGTCAGCAGCGAGTTGAGCAGCCAGTCCTCGATGCTCGTCACCACCGCCGGCCCCTTGCTGCGCGCGGAACCGGCCCAGGTCGAAGAACAGTTCCGGCAGCTTAAGTCGAGCGTGCTGCGGGCCGGCATCTACAATGCCCAGGGCCAATTGCTGGCCACCCACTTCGCGCCCGGCGCCACCGCCCATTTGCCGGCCTCCCCGGGGGCCACCGGCATGCGGGTCGAAGGGCGCGAGCTGGTGTACGTGGAGCCGGTGTTTGCGGGCCTGCGGATTGTCGGCTACACCTATCTGTCGGCCGACTACGACCTGGACCAGACCGTCATCGAGGACACCGAAATCGCGGTCGTGGTCGCGCTGCTGGCGCTGGCCATCGCCTTGCTGCTGACCCGGCGCCTGGAAAAACTGGTGACCGGCCCGATCATCGGCGTGGCCCGCACCGTGCGCGACGTGGTCGAGCAGCAGGACTATTCGCGCCGGGTCGAGCGCGATGGCAACGACGAGGTCGGCACCCTGGTCGACTCCTTCAACGACATGCTGGCCGTGGTCGAACGCCGCACCGCGCTGCTGGAGGCGTCCAACCGCAGCCTGGCGCAGCAGGGGCGCGAGCGCGAGGACGCGCAGCGTGAAGTGCTGCAGCTGAACGTCGGGCTCGAAATGCGGGTGCGCGAACGCACCGCCCAGCTCGAGGAATCGAACCGCAACCTCGAGCTGGCCAGGGCCGCCGCCGAAGAAGCCCGCGCCGCCGCCGAAGATGCGAACCAGGCCAAGTCGGCCTTCCTGTCGAGCATGAGCCACGAATTGCGCACGCCGCTCAACTCGATCCTCGGCTTCGGGCAATTGCTGTCCTCGGATATGCACCCGGAGGAGCACCGCAAGGAATTTACCGCTTACATCATGAAGGCGGGCACCCACCTGCTGACCCTGGTTAACGAAATCCTCGACCTCGCCAAGGTCGAGTCGGGCACGCTGATGCTGTCGCTCGAACCGGTCGCGCTGGCCGAGCTCATGGCCGATTGCGAGGCGATGGTCGCGCCGCTGGCGGACCAGCGCCAGATCGCGCTGCACCTGCCGGAACAGGTCGAGCTGGTGGCCCAGGCCGACCGCACCCGGCTCAAGCAAGTGCTGCTGAACCTGTTGTCGAACGCGATCAAGTACAACCGCGCGGGCGGTTCGGTGCGGGTCGAATGCCGGGCCGGCCGCGCGGGCCGGGTGCGCATCGGCGTGTGCGACAGCGGCCAGGGCCTGGGTCCCGCGCAGATGGAAAAGCTGTTCCAGCCGTTCAACCGCCTCGGCCAGGAAAGCGGCGCCGAGGAGGGCACCGGCATCGGCCTGACCGTGACCCAGCGCCTGGTCGAACTGATGGACGGCACGATCGAAGCGCGCAGCACGCTCGGCGTGGGCAGCGAATTCTGGATCGACTTGCCGTGCGCCGTGGTCGACGCATCGGCGCGCGGCGTTGCCGATGCCGCCGCGCCGCACCCCGTGCCGGCCTCGCTGGACGCCGCGGCCCCGACCCTGCTGTACGTGGAAGACAATCCGGCCAACCTGAAGCTGGTGGAAGCGATCGTCGGCCTCAGCCCGCAGGTGCGCCTGTTGTCGGCGCCGGACGCCATGCTCGGAATCCAGCTGGCGCGCGCCCACCTGCCGGACCTGATCCTGATGGACATTAACCTGCCCGGCATGAGCGGCATCGAGGCGCTCGCAGTCCTGCGCGCCGACCCGGCCACCGCGCACATCCCGGTACTGGCCGTCACCGCCAGCGCCATGACCGACGACCTCGCCCTGCGCGCGGCCGGCGGCTTCTTCCGCTACCTCACCAAGCCGCTCGACATCGATGAATTCTGGGTCGTGGTGCACGCCGCGCTGGACGCCCGCAAGGAGGCGTCATGATCAGCCAGGCCGCGATCCAGGACGCCCGCATCCTGATCGTCGACGACCAGCTGGCCAATGTGAAGCTGCTCGAATACATGCTGCGCGGCGCCGGCTTCCGCGCGGTGAGCTCGACCACCGACTCGCGCCAGGTCATCGCCATGCACCGCGCCGCGCATTACGACCTGATCCTGCTCGACCTGAACATGCCGCACCTGAACGGCTTCCAGATACTCGAGCAGCTCAAGGAAATCGAACCCGAGGGCTATGTGCCGGTGCTGGTGGTGACGGCCGAGCCGGGCCACAAGCAGCGCGCGCTGGAAGCCGGCGCCAAGGACTTCGTCGGCAAGCCGGTCGACCAGCTCGAAGTGCTGACCCGCATCCGCAACCTGCTCGAGGTGCGCCTGCTGTACACCCAGTCGCGCGATTACGGCCGCCGCCTCGTGCATTACGACACCATTACCGGCCTGCCGAATCGCAGCCTGTTCCAGGAGTCGCTGGCGCGCGCGGTCGGCCAGGCGCGCGAGCAGCAGGGCACGCTGGCGCTGCTGTTCATCGACCTCGACCGCTTCAAGGACGTCAACGACACCCTCGGCCACGCCTTGGGCGACGAACTGCTGCGCCAGTTCTCGCAGCGCCTGGCCGGCTGCGTGCGCGACCGCGACACCATTGGCCGCCTTGGCGGCGACGAGTTCGCGCTGATCCTGGCGAACCCGGACCAGCATGACGTGGAGGCGGCCGCCGGCCAGTTGCGCGCCGCGCTGCAGCCGCGCTTCGCGCTGCCCGGGCACGAGCTGGCGGTCAGCGCCAGCATCGGCATCGCCATGTATCCGGCCGATGCGGCCGACGCGCCGACCCTGCTCAAATATGCCGACACCGCGATGTACCGCGCCAAGGAAGCGGGGCGCGACACCTACCGCTTCTTCACGCCCGAAATGAACGCCCGCGCGCAGCGCCGGCTGGAGCTCGAGAACGCGCTGCGGCGCGCGGTCGAGCACGGCGAATTCGAGCTGTACTACCAGCCCAAGGCCGATATCCGCAGCGGCCACATCACCGGCGCCGAGGCCCTGCTGCGCTGGAACCGGCCGGGCGTCGGCCTGGTGTCGCCGGCCGAGTTCATTCCGCTGCTGGAAGAGACCGGCCTGATCGTCCAGGTCGGCGCCTGGGTGATCGATACCGTATGCAGCCAGTTGGCGCGCTGGAGCGCGACGATGCCGGCGCCGCCGGTGGTGGCGGTCAATGTGTCGGCGCGCCAGTTCGCCGACGGCCAGCTCGAGGCGCGCATCGACGCGGCGCTGGCGGCCAGCGGCATCGACGCCGACCGCCTCGCGCTCGAGATCACGGAAGGCGCGCTGATGCGCGACGTCGAGCGCAGCGTGGAGACCCTGCGCGCGCTCAAGCGGCGCGGGATGCAGATCGCGATCGACGATTTCGGCACCGGCTATTCGAGCCTGGCCTACCTGAAGAAATTCCCGATCGACACGCTGAAGATCGACATCGCCTTCATCCGCGACGTGACCACCAATCCGGACGACGCGGCGATCGTGCGCGCCATCATCGCCATGGCGCACAGCCTCGGCATGGAGGTGGTCGCGGAAGGCGTCGAGACCGAGGCCCAGCTGGCGCATTTGCGGCGCCAGCGTTGCGACCAGTTGCAGGGCTATTACTTCAGCCGGCCGCTGCCGGTGGCCGAGTTCGAGCGGCTGCTGGCCGACGGCGCCATGCTGGCCTTGCCGGCGGGCGATCCGCTGCTGCCGGTACGCACGCTGCTGATCGTCGACGATGAAATCAATGTCCTCAATGCGCTCAAGCGCCTGCTGTTCCGCGACGGCTACCGGGTGCTGACCGCCAGCAGCGCGGCCGAGGGTTTCGAGCTGCTGGCGCTCAACGCGGTGCAGGTGATCCTGTGCGACCAGCGCATGCCGGCGATGAGCGGCGCCGAGTTCCTCGACAAGGTCAAGGAGCTGTATCCGCACACCTTCCGCATCGTCCTGTCGGGCTACACCGAGCTCGAGACGATCACCGACGCCATCAACCGCGGCGCGCTGTACCGCTTCTACACCAAGCCCTGGGACAACGACATGCTGCGCGCCAATATCCGCGCCGCCTTCCGCGACTACTGGCGCTTGCACGGCTTCGACACCGAGGGGGATGCCGCCGCGGCCGCGGCGTGAGCGGATGCTGGCCTTCGGCGCGGTCGTGGGCCTAACAAAACGCCCTCGGCCGGCACCGCCTGCGAGTCGGCCGATGTCAGCGCCTCGGCGAACTCGTTCTCGGTCCTGGCTGCGTATTGGTTCATTTTCTCAAAGCTGGCGGCTTGCGCCGCCGTTACCGCCGCCAGTCGAGATTTCCGTGCTTTCTTCACGATTGACCTCCATTCTGTACCCCCACGAATTGTGCGCCTATATGCTTTTTGAGGCGAACCACTCGGCTTCCTTTCTTCACTTCCTTCTCATAGCCCAATCTCTTGAAATAGTTGATCAAGGCGGGGTGTGGAAGTTCCAGCGATGCTTCGGGGCAGTTTAGATCGGTCGCCAGAATCTCGAGATAACGGGTGGCGATCACGATCAACTTTCCTCTCAGGACGTTGTTCGTTGGTTTGCCCTCCAACAAGTGAATCGATGCGACGATGCAGTGATCGCTCACGCGCCCAAGGGCAAGCCCGCAGAGCATTCGCCCGGACCAAATGGCCAGCTCGATCCGGCGCGCGCGTCGCCGGAATTTTCGGTATTGCTGTTCCCAATCCCACTGGGCGCTGCTCGCCCATTAGCACGATACTGACTTTTCCATAACGCTGCAGCAGCGAGGGCAGCCGGGTCAATATGGGTTAGCTGAACAGCTGCGCCGCTAAACCTGCGGGCATTTTCTTCGGTCAATGCCATGGCGTGGGAGCGAGCGGCACTGTACCTGATCTCTGCATTCGTTCTTCCGAGATTCGGCATGCTGACCTCTGTTTGGCTGGACAAGAGATCAATGTAGGGCGTTCCGCACGTGGCGGCACAGCGGTATCGCAAAGTCGCGCAGCGGCGATGGTTCCCGGCTTCGGTGTATATTGCTGGCGAACCGATCGCTAACCTGCACTGGAACGCCATGTCGCCCGCTTTGCTTTTTTGTATCTTGATCGCTTACTTCGCCTTGCTGCTCGGGGTGGCCTGGGCCACTTCGCGCAACGCCAACAACGACAGTTTTTTCATCGGTAACAAGAGCAGCAACTGGATGCTGGTTGCGTTCGGCATGGTCGGCACCACGCTGTCCGGCGCCACCTTCATCAGCGTGCCGGGCGCGGTCGGCAAGGACGGCTTCGGCTATGCGCAAATCCTGATCGGCTACGTGGCCGGCTATGTGGCCGTGGCCACCATCCTGCTGCCGCTGTACTACCGCCTCAAGCTGACCTCGATCTACCACTACCTCGACGTGCGCCTCGGGCGCCGCGCCTACCAGAGCGGGGCCTCGTTCTTCATCCTGTCGCGCCTGCTCGGCGCCACCGCGCGGCTCTACCTGGTGGTGAATATCCTGCAGGCGATCATTCTCGACAGCCTCGGCGTGCCGTTCTGGCTGACCACCTTCGTGATCCTCGCGATGATCCTGATGTACACCTACCAGGGCGGCGTGAAAACCATCGTCTGGACCGACACCCTGCAAACGAGCTGCATGCTGATCGGGCTGGCCGCCTGCGTCTGGTTCCTGCTGCATGCGCTGGACCTGTCGGTCGGCCAGAGCCTGGCGCAGATGGAGGCGCGCGGCCTGTCGCACATCTTCACCACCAGCGTCGACAGCCCGAACTTCTTCCTCAAGCAGATCGTGGCCGGCGCCTTCATCGTGCTGACCATGACCGGCATGGACCAGGAGATGATGCAGAAGACGATCTCGGTGAAGACCCTGGCCGACTCGCAAAAGAACCTGCTGACCCTGACCCTGGTGCTGGTGATCGTGCTGTCGCTGTTCCTGTTCCTCGGCGGCCTGCTGTACCTGTATGCGCCGCTGGCGGGGGTGACGGCCGGCGGCGACAAGATCTTCCCCGTCGTGGTGATGGGCCACTTGCCGGCCGCGGTGCAGATCATCTTCCT
>DASRXO010000508.1:0-5055 GCA_035654095.1 Telluria sp. | reverse complement strand
TTCATCAGCCCCAGCGCATTGCGCGAGATCACCGGCCTGACCGTGCTCGGCACCGTGCAGATGAACTGGACCGCGGCCGAGACGGTCAAACGGCGCCACGGCCAGTACGCGCTCGGCACCTCGTTCGCCACCTTGCTGTGTGTCTACGGCGCGATGCTCGCATCCGGCCTGATCAAGACCTGACTCCTGGAGACACGCACATGGACAGTCCAGACATGCAAGCGGGCGCGGTGGTGGCGGGCGCCTTCGCGCGGCCCGACGACGCCGACCAGCGCCGCTACGTGGACATCAACCTGGCGCGCCTGCACCAGATGGGCATGGTGACCCACGACGGCGGCCGCACCAGCGCCGCCGAAGACTTCCGCATCATCAAGCGCCCGCTGCTGCGCAACGCATTGGGCGCGGTCGGCAGCGGCCTCAAGAACGGCAACCTGATCGTGGTCACCAGCGCGCTGCCCGGCGAAGGCAAGACCTATTGCGCGATCAACCTCGCGATGAGCATCGCCATGGAAAAAGACCACACCGTCTTGCTGGTCGACGCCGACGTCGCCCGTCCCTCGGTGCTGAAGGTGCTGGGCCTGGGCGCCACCCCGGGCCTGATGGACGTGCTGCTGAGCGACCGGATGACCCTGCCCGACGTCATCCTGCGCACCAACATCGCAAGCCTGAGCATCCTGCCCGCCGGCCGCAACAACAAGCACGCGACCGAGCTGCTGGCCAGCCAGACCATGAGCGCCTTGCTCGACGAGATCGCCAGCCGCTACCCGGACCGCATCGTGATCTTCGATTCGCCGCCGCTGCTGCTGACCACCGAAGCGAACGTGCTGGCCGCCCAGATGGGCCAGGTGGTGATGGTGGTCGAATCCGAAACCACCACCCAGCGCGCGGTCAAGGAAGCCTTGCGCCGCATCGACAACTGCGCCCACATCAACCTCATCTGCAACAAGACCCGCGCCTTCCCGGGCGGCGATTACTACGGCTATTACGATTAGCAGATTAGCGGAGCCGATCATGACAACACTCGAACAACCGCGACTGGTGGTGCACCTGATCCACCAGCTTGACGTGGGCGGGCTGGAGAACGGCCTGATCAACCTGATCAAGCACATGCCGCCGGACCGCTACCGTCACGCCATCGTCTGCCTCAAGGATTATTCCGATTTCCACGCCCACATCAAGACGCGCGGCGTCGAGATCATCAGCCTGAACAAACGCGAGGGCAAGGACTTCGGCCACTATGTGCGCATGTTCAAGACCCTGCGCGCGCTGCAGCCCGACCTGATCCACACCCGCAACCTGTGCGGCTTCGAGGGCCAGCTGGTGGCCGCGCTGGCCGGCGTCAAGCTGCGCGTGCACGGCGAGCACGGGCGCGACATGACCGACCTGTACGGCAAGCGCCTCAAGTACCAGCTGTTGCGGCGCCTGCTGCGTCCCCTGATCGGCCACTTCATCGCGGTCAGCGAAGACCTCGAGCACTGGCTGATCGACAGCGTCGGCGCCGAGCCGGCGCGCGTGTCGCAGATCGCGAACGGGGTCGACAGCGTCCAGTTCCACCCGCGCCTCGGCCCGCCGGCCGCGCTCGGGCCGCCCGGCTTCATGCAGGACAACGCCTTCGTGATCGGCAGCGTGGGCCGGATGGTCGACGTCAAGAACTTCACCACCCTGGTCGACGCCTTCCTGCGTCTGATCGCCTCGCCGCATCCGGCCCATCAGCGCCTGCGCCTGCTGATCGTGGGCGACGGCCCGACCCGCGCCGAATGCCTCGACATGCTGACCCGCGCCGGTGCCTCGCACCGCGCTTGGCTGCCGGGCGAACGCGCCGATATCCCCCAACTGCTGCGCACCATGGACCTGTTCGTGCTGCCCTCGCTGGCCGAAGGCAGTTCCAACACCATCCTCGAAGCGATGGCGACCGGCCTGCCGGTGGTGGCCACTGCGGTGGGCGGCAACACGGAACTGGTGCATCCGGGCTTCACCGGCGTCCTGGTGCCGCCGATGTCGCCCGACCTGATGGCCGCGGCGATCGCCGATTACTGCCGCATTCCCGAGATGGGCGCGCGCCACGGCATGCGCGCCCGCAGCCAGGTGATCACGCGTCACAGCCTGCCGGCGATGGCGCGCGGCTACCTCGCGGTGTACGACTCGCTGACCCAGCAGGATCCGCCGTGTCCCTATGCGCAGGGACAGCGCGACGCCTGACCCACCGCCGCCATGCGCATCCTGCACATCCTCGACCACTCGGCGCCGCGCCAGAGCGCCTACGCCACGCGCACCATGGCGATCATGCGCCAGCAGCGCGTGCTGGGCTGGCACACGATCCACCTCACGGGGCCGAACCAGGGCACCACCGAGGCCTACGACCGCCACGTCGGCGGCTGGCACTTCTTCCGTACCGAGCGGCGCCGCAATCCCTGGAGCCGCCTGCCGCTGCTCCAGCAACTGGGCCACCTGCAGCTGATGGCGGGCCGCCTGCGGCGCGTGGTCAAGCTGACCCGGCCCGACCTGCTGCACGCGCATGCGCCCGTCCTCAATGCGCTGGCCGCGCTGCACATCGCGCGCCGCCTGCACCTGCCGCTGCTGTACGAAGTCCATACCTCGCTCGACGGTCCCGAGAGCGGGACCCGCTATCGCGTCGCGCGCGCGCTCGAGACCTTCGTCGCCGGGCGCGCCGACGCGGTGGCCACCGCCAGCGAGGGCATGCGCCGCGAGCTGCGCAGACGCGGCGTCGCCGCCGGCGGCATCACCGTGGTGCCGGATGCGCTAACCCCGCGCCAGCTCGAACCGGCCCGCGCGCGCGATCCGCGGCTGGTGCGCCGCCTCGGCCTCGGCGACGGCCCGGTGCTCGGCTTCGTCGGCGCGCTGCATGCGGGCGAAGGCCTCGACCTGCTGCTCGACGCCTTCCCGGCGTTGCTGCGCATTTATCCCGGATTGCGCCTGCTGGTGGTCGGCGCCGGGCCGCATGGCGATGCACTCAAGGCGCACGCCTCGCGGCTGGGGCTGGGCGGACGCGTGGTCTTCATCGGCCACGTGGTCCATAGCCGGGCGCCGAGCTACTATCCGCTGATCGACGTGCTGGTCTATCCGCGCCTGCCGACCCGGCTCGGCGCGCTGGTCCCGGCCATTGGCGCGCTCGAGGCGATGGCGCAGGGCTGCCTGGTGGCCGCCTCGGACGTCGATGTACACCGCGAATTGATCGGGCACGGTTACAACGGCATCCTGTTCGACGCCGGCAGCATCGAGGGCATGGGCCGCACGCTGCGCTGGCTGCTGTCCGAGCGCGGCTGCTGGCAGCCCTTGCGCGAGGCCGCGCGCAGCTATGTCTCGGTCGAGCGCACCTGGGCCGCCAGCGTCGCGCGCTACGCGCCGGTCTACACCGGACTGCTCGAGCGAAAGCGCGGGCGATGAGTTTCGCCGGGATGCGGATCGCCCTGGTCGGACCGCTGCCCCCCCCGGCCGGCGGCATGGCCTACCAGACGCTCCAGTTATGCGAGCTGCTGCGCGCCGGCGGCGCCACGGTCGAACTGGTCCAGGTCAATCTTCCGGTGCCGCATGCGGTGTTGCCGTACCGCGGCGTACGCGCCCTGTTTCGCCTGGTGCCGTATCTGTTCCGGTTGTGGCGCGCGGCGGCGCGCGTCGATATCTTCCACATCATGGCCAACTCGGGCTGGTCCTGGCATTTGTACGCCGCCCCCGCGATCTGGATCGGACGCCTGCGCGGCGTGCGGGCAGTGGTCAATTATCGCGGCGGCGAGGCCGAGTCCTTCCTGGCGGCGAACCGGCGCACGGTTGCCTTCAGCCTTGCGCGTGCCGATGCGCTGGTGGTTCCCTCGGCCTTCCTGGCCCGCGTGTTCGGCCGCCGCGGGCTAACGCCGCAAGTGGTGCCCAACATCGTCGACCTGACGCGCTTCGCACCCGCCGAACACCGTCCGCCGCGCCCACCCACGCTGCTGGTGGCGCGCAACCTCGAAGCGATCTACGACAACAGCACCGCTTTACGCGCGTTCGCGTTGATCCGCGCCGCCAGCCCCGGCGCCATCCTGCTGATCGCCGGCTCGGGTGCGGAAAAATGCGCGCTCGAAGCGCTCGCGTCCGAACTGGACCTGGTCGAATCCGTCCATTTCACCGGCCCGGTCGACAACCAGGCCATGCCCGAGCTGTTCCGCTGCGCCGATCTGGTGCTCAATCCCAGCCTGGTCGACAATATGCCGATATCGATCCTCGAAGCCCTGGCCTCCGGGGTACCCGTGGTGAGCACCAATGTCGGCGGCATTCCCGACCTGCTCGAGCATGGGACGAGCGGCCTGCTGGTGGCGCCGGGCGATCCGCCGGCCATGGCCGCCGCGGCGCTGGCCCTGCTGCGCAACCGCCGGCGCGCCGACGCCATCCGCGCTGCAGGGCTGGAGCTGGTCCGAGCCTTCGCCTGGCCGCGCGTCGCACCCCGGCTCGAGGCCCAGTACCGGCGCGTGCTCGCGATGCCGGCTCGCGGCCTGCACGCGGCGCTGGTGCGCGGCTTTCTCTTTCCGCTGCATGAATGGGTCAAACGGCACGCCAGCGTCGCCCTGCGCAAGCGCATGGAGGAGTCGCAATGGTGGCCGCCGCAGCGCCTGCGCGAGCACCAGCTGAAGCGCCTGCGCGATCTGCTGCAGCACGCGCAGGCGCACGTGCCCTACTACCGCCAGCTATTCGCCCACGCCGGCTTCGAGCCGGGCACGCTGGCCGGCGTCGATTGCCTGCGCCGCCTGCCGGTGCTGACCAAGGCCCACATGCGCGCGCACGGCGACGCTTTCCGCTCCGACGTGGCGCGCCCGCTGGCCCGCTCCAACACCGGCGGATCGAGCGGCGAGCCGCTGGTCTTCTACGTCGGCAAGGAGCGCGTCGCGCACGACGTCGCGGCCAAGTGGCGCGCCACCCGCTGGTGGGACGTGGATGTCGGCGACCGCGAAATCGTGGTCTGGGGCTCGCCGATCGAACTCAAGGCGCAGGACTACCTGCGCCACCTGCGCGATTGCGTCATGGGCACCACGCTGCTGCCGGCCTTCGACATGCCGGCTGCGT
>DASRXO010000507.1:0-7042 GCA_035654095.1 Telluria sp. | reverse complement strand
GGGCGAGCCGCGCCGGCGCTTGCGCCTTCTTGCGCGAAACGGCGATTTTGCGCGCCGAAGCCAGGCGATCCACCGTCGATGCCGGCAGATTGTCGAGATTTTCGTTCAGCGCGTGGCGTACCTTGTACGCGAAGTTAATGTTGTCGGAGTTCATAGTTTAAGTCCCTTGGCTTTGAGCGACTCGGCGAGGGTATGCGTGGCCCGCGAGCAGTGCGTCTTTACGCTGCCCTCGGAACATCCCATCGCTTCGGCTGTTTCAGCCACGTCCATATCCTGCCAGTAACGCATGAGGAAGGCTTCCCGTTGACGCGCCGGCAGCTTTTGCACTTCTTCGTCGATCAGCCGCAGCGTCTGCATGCGCTCGACCTGGTCCGCGCTGGACTCCGCCGCGGCGGAGCCTTCCTCGGCCTCGTAGGATTCGAGTATATCAAACTCCTCGTCCTCGCCATCGCGCCGGCCCAGGCCCGAGAACAGGCTGACCCAGGTATTGCGCACCTTTTCGCGGCGGAAGTAATCGAGGATGGTGTTTTGCAGGATGCGCTGGAACAGCATCGGCAGCTCGGCGGCCGGCTTGTCGCCGTATTTCTCGGCGAGTTTGATCATCGCGTCCTGCACGATGTCGAGTGCGGCCTCGTCCTTGCGCACGGCGTAGACGGCTTGCTTGAAGGCGCGCCGCTCCACGTGTTCGAGAAAATCGGATAATTCTTTGTCGGTGGCCATGCGATGAGGATAGGGAATCGAGCACCTCAGGTACATAGCCTGTGGCATGTGTAAAAACTGAGGCATCCTAGCAAAAAACAAGCCGTTTTGCATGATTTTCGTACGCAAGACGCACCAAACGGGTACTTTTTGCCCATTTTGGACTTGACCGGAATGGTGCAACGCAGTAAGGTATAGATCGCTTTGCAATCCCGAAGCTCTATGGTCAGGTCGCGACCGGCACACAAAGCCATGCTCGACATGACGCGCTTTCATATGTAGGCAGTTTGCTCTCACCCGTGCCACAAGCGCGAGAAATCCGCATAACCGCTACAGAAACTCACGCCAAACGAGTTGCGCCCAGCGCCGGTTCGTAACGTATCTACGGGTGCGTGAAAGATCGACGTGAGCGCAGAAAAAAGGGAAGCCTGAGCACTGTCGCGCCACGCGTATTTCGTTAGGACGGAGCATCCGATCACCTCCCAATGGGTCTTGAAAGGAATGTATCATGAACAACGAAGCAGCGGTCCCCATCACGGGCGCCGAGATTGTCGTCCGTTGTCTGGCGGAAGAGGGCGTGAAGCACGTCTTCGGTTATCCCGGCGGCGCGGTCCTCTACATCTACGACGCCATCTTCAAGCAAGACAAATTCCAACACATCCTGGTACGCCATGAGCAGGCAGCCGTGCATGCGGCCGATGCCTATTCGCGCAGCTCGCACACGGTCGGCGTGGCCCTCGTCACTTCCGGCCCCGGCGTCACCAATGCGGTCACCGGCCTGTCGACCGCCTACATGGACTCGATCCCGATGGTCGTCATCTCCGGCCAGGTGCCCAGCCACGCGATTGGCCAGGACGCCTTCCAGGAATGCGACACGGTCGGCATCACGCGTCCCTGCGTCAAGCACAACTTCCTGGTCAAGGACGTGAAAGACCTGGCCTCGACGATCAAGAAGGCCTTCTTCATCGCCCGCACCGGCCGTCCCGGTCCGGTGCTGGTCGATATCCCCAAAGACATCAGCATGCACAAGTGCGTCTACGAGTATCCGCGCGAGATCGAGATGCGTTCGTACAAGCCGGTGGACAAGGGCCACTCGGGCCAGATCCGCAAGGCCGTGCAACTGCTGCTGCAAGCCGAACGCCCGATGATCTACACCGGCGGCGGCGTGATCCTGGCGAATGCCGCGCCCGAGCTGAACAAGCTGGTCGACAAGCTCGGCTTCCCGGTCACCAACACGCTGATGGGCTTGGGCGCCTACCGCGCCTCGTCCGACAAGTTCGTCGGCATGCCCGGCATGCACGGCACCTACGAAGCGAACATGGCGATGCAGCACTGCGACGTGCTGATCGCGATCGGCGCCCGCTTCGACGACCGCGTGATCGGCAACCCGAAACACTTCTCCAGCAACCCGCGCAAGATCATCCACGTCGACATCGACCCCTCGTCGATCTCCAAGCGCGTGAAGGTCGACATTCCGATCGTCGGCAACGTCAAGGATGTGCTGCTCGAATTCCTGGCCCAGCTCGACGCCGCCGAGGCCAAGGTCAACGCGGCCCCGCTCAAGGACTGGTGGAAGCAGATCAACGAATGGCGCGGCCGCGAATGCCTGAAGTACGCGCTGTCCGACACCGTCATCAAGCCGCAGGCGGTGGTCCAGAAGCTGTGGGACGTGACCAAGGGCGACGCCTTCATCACCTCCGACGTCGGCCAGCACCAGATGTGGGCGGCCCAGTACTACCCGTTCGACAAGCCGCGCCGCTGGATGAATTCCGGCGGCCTGGGCACGATGGGCGTGGGCCTGCCGTACGCGATGGGGGTGCAGATGGCGAACCCGGACGCGACCGTCGCCTGCATCACCGGCGAGGGCTCGATCCAGATGAACATCCAGGAGCTCGCGACCTGCAAGCAGTATCACCTGACGCCGAAGATCATCCTGCTCAACAACCGCTTCCTCGGCATGGTGCGCCAGTGGCAGCAGATCGACTACGGCTCGCGCTATTCCGAGTCCTACATGGAATCGCTGCCCGACTTCTCCAAGCTGGCCGAGTCGTTCGGCCACGTCGGCATGCTGATCGAGAAACCGGGCGACGTCGACGGCGCGCTGCGCGACGCCTTCGCGATGAAGGACCGCCTCGTGTTCATGAACTTCATCACCGACCAGGCCGAGAACGTGTGGCCGATGGTCAAGGCGGGCAAGGGCCTTTCCGAAATGCTGCTCGGCTCGGAGGACCTCTAAATGCGCCATATCATTTCCGTCCTGCTTGAAAACGAAGCCGGCGCGCTGTCGCGCGTGGTGGGCCTGTTCTCGGCCCGCGGCTACAACATCGAAACGCTGACCGTGGCGCCGACCGAAGATGCCACCCTGTCCCGGATGACCATCGTCACCAGCGGCTCGGACGACATCATCGAACAGATCACCAAGCACCTGAACCGCCTGATCGAGGTGGTCAAGGTGGTGGACCTGACCGAAGGCGCGCACATCGAGCGCGAGCTCATGCTGATCAAGGTGCGCGCGGTCGGCAAGGAACGCGAAGAGATGAAGCGCACCGCGGATATTTTCCGCGGCCGCATCATCGACGTGACCGAGAAGACCTACACGATCGAACTGACCGGCAACAAGGGCAAGCTCGACGCGTTCATCGACTCGATCGACCGCGCCTCGATCCTCGAAACAGTGCGCACCGGCGGCTCCGGCATCGGCCGTGGCGAACGCATCCTCAAAGTTTAACGACACCAATAACCAGGAAAAATCATGAAAGTTTTTTACGATAAAGATTGTGACCTCTCCCTCGTCAAGGGCAAAAATGTAGCGATCATCGGCTACGGCTCGCAGGGCCACGCGCACGCGCAAAACCTCAACGATTCGGGCGTGAACGTCACGGTCGGCCTGCGCAAGGGCGGCGCCTCGTGGAACAAGGTCGAGAAGGCCGGCTTGAAAGTCGCCGAAGTCAACGACGCGATCAAGGCCGCCGACATCATCATGATCCTGCTGCCGGACGAGAACATCGCCCAGGTCTACAACGACAACGTGGCGCCCCACGCCAAGCAGGGCGCGGTGCTGGCCTTCGCCCACGGCTTCAACGTCCACTACGGCCAGGTCGTGCCGCGCGCCGACCTCGACGTCATCATGATCGCGCCGAAAGCGCCGGGCCACACCGTGCGCGGCACCTACACCCAGGGCGGCGGCGTGCCGCACCTGGTCGCCGTCTACCAGGACAAGTCGGGCGTCGCGCGCGACATCGCGCTGTCGTACGCGATGGCGAACGGCGGCGGCCGCGCCGGCATCATCGAGACCAACTTCCGCGAAGAGACCGAGACCGACCTGTTCGGCGAGCAGGCCGTGCTGTGCGGCGGCGCGGTCGAGCTGATCAAGGCTGGTTTCGAAACCCTGACCGAGGCCGGTTACGCGCCCGAGATGGCCTACTTCGAGTGCCTGCACGAGCTCAAGCTGATCGTCGACCTGATCTATGAAGGCGGCATCGCCAACATGAATTACTCGATCTCCAACAACGCCGAATACGGCGAATACGTCACCGGCCCGAAGATCGTCACCGAGGACACCAAGAACGCGATGCGCCAGTGCCTGAAGGACATCCAGACCGGCGAATACGCCAAGAGCTTCATCCTGGAAAACAAGGCCGGCGCCCCGACCCTGATCTCGCGCCGCCGCCTGACGGCCGAGCACCAGATCGAGGAAGTCGGCGGCAAACTGCGCGCGATGATGCCGTGGATTGCCAAGAACAAGCTGGTGGATCAGTCGAAGAACTAAACCCTCCGCGTGGGCATGGCAAGCCATACCCACCCTACGCCGTCGTAGGGTGGGTACGGGCACCGTGCCCACGCGGCGCCAATTTGCAACTATGCGTGTCAAGAACGCGTTGCATTGCCGATTCCGGGTATCTTTCCTGCTAACAAAGCTGAATGGGGCATGCTTGCCCCATTTTCTTGTCACCTGACCGGAGAGAAAAACATGTCCCCATCTGCCTTCATCGCCGCCGCCGCCCTGGTGCTCGTCGCGCCGGCGCAGGCGCAAACGCAAACCCTGCCGACCACCGGCACGCTGGTGGTCGTCCCGGCCTTCGGCGAGGTCACGCACGCCAACGACCAGGCGATCGCCACCTTCTCGGTCGAAGAGCAGGACAAGGACAAGGCCGCGGCCGCCTCCCGCGTCAACCAGAAGATGAAGCAGGGCACCGAGATCGTCCGCAAGGAAGACCCGCAAGCCCAACTCAAGACCCAGGGCTATTACACCTACCCGGTCTATCCCGAAGACCGCCCCACGCCCAACGGTGCGCCGCCCAAGGCGCGCGTACCCACCGCCTGGCGGGTCGGCCAGGCGCTGGAGGTGAAGACCACCAACCTGGCCACCCTGCCGCGCACCGCCGCCGCCGCGCAAACAGTGCTGGCGCTGAATAATCTGCAGTTCGGCCTGTCGCCGGCCGCCACCCGCAAGCTCGACGGCGAGCGCATCGCCGCCACCTACCAGAACCTGAACGAGCGCATCGCCTCGATCGCCGCCGCGATGGGCCGCAAGCTTGCCGACGCGGTGCTCGACACGGTCGACTTCGAAGGCTCGGGCAATTACACCGACCAGCGCGTCGAAGTCATGGGCGCGCGCAATTTCAAGGCCGCGATGGCCGCTCCGCCCCCGGTTGCCGAGCCCAGCTTCGAGCCGGGCGAGACCACCTTGCAGATGCGTCTGGTAGGAAAGGTGAGGTTCAAGTAAGCGTATCCATTCGCTAAGTTATCGGTCTGCCCACTATAATGGGGGCGACGCTATACCACTTGAAACGGAAACATATGGCAAACTTCCCCCGTCGCAGAAAGCCCGGCGTGCCGAAAGCGGCAAAGACGCCGCGATTCTCTCGTTTTAGCAAGTTCGCGCGCCAGCCGGCGGTCGGCGCGGACGGCAAGGCGGTGCGCCGGCGCGGGATCTACCTGTTGCCCAATGCCTTCACGACGGCCGCGCTGTTCTGCGGCTTCTACGCCATCGTGATGGCCATGAACCAGCGCTTCGAATATGCGGCCTGGGCCATCTTCATCGCCATGATCCTCGACGGGCTGGACGGCCGCATCGCGCGCCTGACCAACACCCAGTCCGAGTTCGGCGCCCAGTACGACAGCCTGTCCGACATGGTCTCGTTCGGCGCGGCGCCGGCGCTGGTGGTCTACGAATGGTCGCTGCGCGGGCTCGGCAAGCTGGGCTGGATCGCCGCCTTCGTCTACTGCGCCGGCGCCGCGCTGCGCCTGGCGCGCTTCAACACCAATATCGAAGTGGTCGACAAGCGCTTCTTCCAGGGCTTGCCCAGTCCGGCCGCCGCCGCCATGGTGGCCGGCTTCATCCTGATGATGGACGACCTGCAGGTGCGCGGGCTGGACCTGGCCTGGTACTCCTGGGGCATCGCGTTGTTCGCCGGCCTGACGATGGTCACCAACGTCCCGTTCTACAGCTTCAAGGACGTGAACTTCCGCAAGTCGGTACCGTTCATCGCGGTGTTCCTGATTGCGCTGGCGTTCGCGCTGGTGTCGATCGACCCGCCCAAGGTCCTGCTGCCGATTTTCGTTTTATACGGTTTATCCGGTTATGGAGTGTTCTTCTGGCGCCTGGCGAAGGGCCGACCGGTGAGCATCATCCAGACCGACGACGAACCGGTCGACCAAAGCGAGCGCCGATGACCATCCCGCGTGCGCGAGGACGACGCTGATTACTAACCGCTATCGGAGTTTGCCATGACCACCTCGAACCGCCTCATCATTTTCGACACCACCCTGCGCGACGGCGAGCAATCGCCCGGCGCCTCGATGACCAAGGATGAAAAGGTCCGCATCGCGCGCCAGCTCGAGCGCATGCGGGTGGACGTGATCGAGGCCGGCTTCGCGGCCGCCTCGCCGGGCGACTTCGAGGCGATCCGCGCGATTTCGGCCGCGATCAGGGAGTCGACCGTCTGCTCGCTGTCGCGCGCCAACGAGCGCGACATCGCGCGCGCCGCCGAGGCGCTGCAACCGGCCGCGCGCAAGCGCATCCACACCTTCATCGCGACCTCGCCGCTGCACATGAAGATGAAGCTGCGGATGGAGCCCGAGCAGGTGCTCGAACAGGCCAGGCTGGCGATCCGCTGCGCGCGCCAGTACACCGACGATATCGAATTCAGCCCGGAAGACGGCAGCCGCTCGGACGAAGACTACCTGTGCCGCGTGCTGGAGGCGGTGATCGCCGAGGGCGCCACCACCATCAATTTCCCCGACACCGTAGGCTACGCGGTGCCCGAGGTATTCGGCCAGACCATCAAGCGCCTGCGCGAGCGGATCCCGAATGCCGACAAGGCGATCTGGTCGGTGCACT
>DASRXO010000506.1:0-3959 GCA_035654095.1 Telluria sp. | reverse complement strand
GGAAGACGCGGGCAAGGTGATCGGCGTGGTGCCGGCGGTGATGGGCCTGTCGTGGTACGACTGCGTGGTCAGCGGCATGGAGGCGCACGCCGGCCCGACGCCGATGGGACTGCGCAAGGACGCGCTGCAGGTCGCCACCCGCATCATGCAGGAAGTGGTGCAGATCGCGAACCGCTATCCGCCTTACGGCCGCGGCACGGTCGGCATGGTGCAGGTGTTCCCGAACAGCCGCAACGTGATTCCGGGCGAGGTCAAGTTCAGCATCGACCTGCGCAATGTGAACGACGAACTGCTCAACACCATGCACGAAGAGATGCTGGCCTTCGTCGACAAGACGCGCAAGGAGACTGGACTCGGCATCACGGTCGAACGCGTGTCCTACTATCCGCCATGCCCGTTCCATCCCGACTGCGTGGGCGCGGTGCGCGCGGCCACGGCCAAGCTGGGGTATTCGACGATGGATGTGGTGTCGGGCGCGGGCCACGATGCGATCTACGCGGCGCGGCTGGCGCCGGCCGGCATGATCTTCGTGCCGTGCAAGGACGGCATCAGCCACAACGAGATCGAAGACGCCAAGCCCGATCATCTGGAGGCCGGCTGCAACGTGCTGCTGCACGCGATGCTGGAACGCGCGGGGATCGTGGCCGGATAACGCCGCGTGGGCACGGCACGCCGTACCCACCCTACCAGGCAGGATGCAATCGGTAGAGTGGGCACGGCAGGCCGTACCAACGTACCAGGCAGGATGCAATCGGTAGGGTGGGCACGGCAACGCCGTACCCACGCGGGGTCGCCTCGGTTACAAACTCGCTTCGATGCGGTTGCGGCCGGCCTGCTTGGCGCAGTACAGGGCCGCGTCGGCGCGCGTCAGCGCGGTCGCCGCGCTGCCGTCGGCGGCGTGCATCGCCGCGATCCCGATGCTCACCGTGACCGTGATGCTGCGCCCGCAATGTGACAGCGGCGTGGTTTCCATCCGCGCCCGCACGCGCTCGGCGAAGGCCTGCGCCTCCTCCATGCCCGCGCCGGCCAGCACCACCGCAAATTCTTCGCCGCCGATGCGTCCCGCCGCATCGACCTTGCGCAGTTCGCTCAGCAGGATGTGCGCGAAGTGCTTGAGCACCTCGTCGCCGGTCGCGTGGCCATACACGTCGTTGACCGCCTTGAAGTGGTCGAGGTCGAACATCAGCACCGTGGCCACCGCGTCGAGCTCGCGCTGGATGCGCGCCAGCTCCTGCTCCATGTGCCCCATGACCTGACGCCGGTTCGGCAGCCCGGTGAGGAAGTCGGTGGCGGCGGCGTCGCGCAGCTTGCGTTCGATCTGCTTGCGCTCCGTGATGTCGGATACGTAACCGTGCCACAGCGTGCCGCCGTCCGGCTGGCGGCGCGGCCGCGCATCGCCCTGGCACCAGCGTTCGCCGCCATGCCCGGTCAGCACGCGGAACTCGAGGTGCCAGCGCAGCAGCGTGGCGGCGGAGGCGGCCAGCGAGGCGCGGTAGGCCGGCAGATCGTCGGGATGGATCGCCGCTTCGACCGCAGCCGCGCCGGCCGCCGCCTGCTGCGGCGTGGCGCCGAAGATGTCGGCGATGCCGGCGCTGGCGTAGGGGAAGCAGGCCTGTCCATCGGACGTCTCGCAATACTGGTAGACCAGGCCCGGCACCTCGTCGGTGAGATTGGTCAGCAGCTCGACGCTGTGGCGCAGCTCGTCGGACAGCGCGACGATGTCCGAAATGTCGGTCGTCACGCCGGCCATGCGCAGCGGCGCGCCGTGCTCGTCGCGCGCGACCACCTTGCCGCGGCTAAGCACCCATTTGTAGCTGCCGTCCTTGCAGCGCAGGCGGTGCCGGACTTCGTACATCGCGGTGCGCTGCTGGAAGTGGTCCTCGATGGCGGCGCACACCATCGCCAGGTCGTCGGGATGCACGCGGGTGTAGCTGTCCTCGATGCGGTTGCCGATCTCGTCGTCGCGGTAGCCGAGGATCGCTTTCCAGCCGCTCGAATAAGTGATGAAGCCGCTGCGTACATCGCGGTCCCAGATGCCGGTGCCGCTGTTGGTGACTGCCAGTGACAGGCTGTCGGTATCGCCGCCGCTAACGCTGCCTGAAGTGCCTTGCTGAGCCATGCTGCAAATTCCGCTATGAGGATGAAGCCGATAGGCCGAAGATTAGCACACCTGGCGTCGTCGCATCAGGCTGCGCGGGGGCGCAAGCGGCGCAGGAAGCCAAGCAGGACCTGGGCCGCGATCTCGGCATCGTCGGCGGTCATGGTCTCGAGCCGGTTGTGGCTGATGCCGCCGTTGCCGCAGCGCGTAAATAACATCGCCACGTCCGTCACCCGCGCCATTGCCATCGCGTCGTGCCCGGCGCCCGAGGCCAGGTCGCAGCGCGGCAGGCCCGCTGCCTCGATCGCCGCGCCCAGTGGATCCATGAGCCACGGCGCGCACGGCGCGGCGGCGGCCGACACCACCTGCCTGATCTCGGCATCGACCTGGCGCCGCGCGCAGATCGCGGTAATCGCGTCGAGCACATCGCCCACCGCGGCCAGCCGCACCGCGTCGTCGGCGGCGCGGATGTCGAGCGACAGGCGGCAGTGGCCGGGGATCACGTTGACCGAGCCGTTCGGCACCTGCAGCTGGCCGACCGTGCCGACCAGCGCATCGCCCGCACCGCAGCGCTGCTCCACCATCAGGACGATTTCGGCGGCGGCCGCGGCGGCGTCCTTACGCATGGTCATGGGCGTGGTGCCGGCGTGGCCGGCGAGGCCGGTCAGTTCGACCAGGTAGCGCGAGCTGCCCGCGATCGCGCTCACCACTCCAAGCGGCAGGCCGCGCTCGAGCAGCACCGGGCCTTGTTCGATATGGACTTCGACGAAGCCCAGCAGGCTGGCGGGATCGCGCGCGATGGCCGGGATCGCGTTCACGTCATGGCCCGCATCGGTCAGCGCCTGGCGCATGCCGATGCCGTCGGCGTCGAGCTGGTCGAGCAGCGCCATGTCGAACTGCCCGACGATCGCGGTACTGCCCAGGAAGGTGCTCTTGAAGCGCACCCCTTCTTCTTCCGCGAAGCCGACCACTTCGAGATGGTAGGGCAGGCGCTCGCCGCGCTGGTGCAAATGGCGCACCAGTGCGATCGGCAGCAGGATGCCGAGCCGGCCGTCGTACTTGCCGCCGTCGCGCACCGTGTCGTAATGCGAGCCGGTCATCAGCGTCCTGGCGTCGGCGTCGTGCGACAGGTAGCGCCCGACCACGTTGCCGACCGCGTCGATCCGCACCTCCATGCCGGCCTCGCGCATCCATTCGGCCAGCTGGGCCGCGGTGCGCTGGTGCGCGGGCGTCATGTAGGCGCAGGTCAGGCCGTCCTCCGCATCGCTCCAGAGGCCGATGATCTCGGCCCAGTGCATGATGGTCGGGCCGAAGTCGGACGACAGCGCGAGCAGATCGTTGATGCGCAGTTCGGCGATGCGGTGGATCTGGCGCAGGCACTCGGCCATCTCGTCCGCGCGCTGGTTCTTGAGGCGCCGCGCGAAGGTGTCGATGATGGCCTGGCGCGTGAGCCCGTTGCCGTCCGGGCCCTTGACCGCGAGGATGAAGGGGAAGCCGAACTTGGCGTTGTACGCGTCGTTGAGCCGGTGCAGGACCGCGTGCTCCTGCGCGCTGCACAGGTGCAGGCCCGAGCTGACCTGTTCCTTGATCGACTCCTGCGTCAGCTGGCCGGCGATGGCGGCCTTGCCGGCCAGCTCCGGGTGGGCGCGGATCAGTCCCAGTTGCCGGTCGGCGCTGGCCTCGGCCACCACGGTTTGCAGCGCCAGCTTGAGCGCGGCCGGCGTGGCGAATGGACGCCGGGCCGCGGCGCGTTCGGGGATCCACGGCGAGTGCTCGTAGATCCCGCCCAGCGTGTCGGTGAAGGCGGCGCCGGTGCAGGCGTTCAAGTCCTGGAGTGTGGTCATGACGTAGGGATCCGATG
>DASRXO010000505.1:0-9938 GCA_035654095.1 Telluria sp. | reverse complement strand
CGCCGATCGAACTGAACACGCCTTTCACGCCCTTGACCCGCATCGCCGCCAGGCGCGCCTGTTCGGCCACCACGCGCGTTTCGGCCAGCGTGGAGCCGGGCGGCAGCTCGAGGTTGATCTGGGTCTGGGCCCGGTCGGCCGGCGGCACGAAGCCGGTCGGCAGCAGCGGCACCAGCGCGATCGAGGAGATGAAGAACAGGCCCGAGCCGATCGCCGTCACCAGCCGGTGCCGCAGGCACCACTTCATCGCCCGCATGTAGCGTCTCATGAGCCAGCTGTCCTTCTCCTCGCGGTGCGCGACCGGTTTCAGGATGTAGGCCGCCATCATCGGCGTCAGCAGACGCGCCACCAGCAGCGACGCCAGGATCGCCAGCACCGCGGTCCAGCCGAACTGCTTGAAGAATTTGCCCGGGATGCCGCCCATGAACGCGGTCGGCAGGAACACCGCCACCAGCGCGAAGGTCGTGGCGATCACCGCCATGCCGATTTCGTCGGCCGCTTCGAGCGCGGCCTGCATCGGCGTCTTCCCCATCCGCAGGTGGCGCGAGATGTTTTCGATCTCGACGATCGCGTCGTCCACCAGCACCCCCACCACCAAAGCCAGCGACAGCAGCGTCACGGTATTGAGCGTGTAGCCGAACCAGTACTGGCCGAGGAAGGCCGGGATCACCGACAGCGGCAGCGCGGCCGCCGCCACCAGCGTCGCGCGCCAGTCGCGCAGGAACCACCAGACCACCAGCACCGCCAGGATCGCGCCTTCGTACAGCAGTTCCATCGAGCCGGTGAAGTTCTCCTGTACCGGGAAGGCGTTGTCGATCACTTCCTTGAGCGCGATGTTGGCGTGCTCTTTCTGCAGTTCGGCGATCGCCGCGCGCGCGCCGGCCGCCACCGCGATCTCGCTCGCGCCCTTGGTGCGGAACACCTCGAAGCCGACCACCTTCTTGCCATCCTGCTCGGCCAGCGAGCGCGGCTCGGCCACCGTGTCGCTGACGGTGGCGACCTGGTCGAGGCGCACCCGGCGCCCGTCCGGCAGCGGGATGTCCATCGCCGCCAGCTGCTGTGCGGTCTGCACGGTGCCGATGGTGCGCACCGCCTGCTCGGCGCCGCCGACGTCGCCGCGTCCGCCGGGCGCCTCGCGTTGGACATTGCGCAGTTGGCGCGAGACGTCCACCGCCGCCACCTTCAACGCGGCCATGCGCGCGTCGTCGAGCTCGACCCGGATCTCGCGGTACACGCCGCCGACCCGCTTGACCGCGCCCACGCCGGGCACGTTGAGCAGGCGCTTGGCTACCGCGTTGTCGACGAACCAGCTCAGTTCCTGGTCGTCCAGCTTGGCGCCGTTGTCGTTGGGCGCCGCCGCCGCGCTGAAGGTCAGCACGACCCGGCCGGCGGTCGACACCTTGGTGACGGTCGGATCGCGCATCTCGGCCGGCAGGTCGGCCTTGACGCGCGCCACCGCGTCGCGCACGTCGTTGACGCCTTCCGAAATATCCTTCTCGAGGACGAATTCGACCGTTAGCGTGGCCACGCCGTCGAGCACCTTGGTGTAGATGTTCTTCACGCCCTGCAGGGTAGCGACCGAGTCTTCGATCTTGCGCGCGACTTCGGTCTCGAGCTGCGCCGGTGCGGCGCCGTCCAGCGTCGCCGTCACGATCACGATCGGCAGTTCGATGTCGGGGAAGTCCTGCACCGCATTGGCCTTGTAGGCCAGCAGCCCGGCCAGCGACAGCAGGATGAACAGCATGATCGCCGGGACCGGGTTCTTGATGGAGAGGGCGGAAAAATTCATGGCGCTTCCTTATTTGGCGGCGACGGCAGTCGCCGCGCCGGGCGCCACGTTGCGCACCAGGTCGCCGTCGTTCAGGAAGCCGGCGCCGCTGACGACCACCAGTGCGCCCGGCGCCAGGCCCGCGGTCACTTCGATGCGGTCGGCCAGGCGGCGCCCGGTCTGCACCTTGAGCTGGCTGACGCGCTGGTCCGGGTTCAGGCGGAACACGTAGCTGAAGCCATCGCGCACCGCGACCGCCTGCTGCGGCACGGTCAGCGCGTCGGAGGCGCCCAATTCGAACTGGCCGCTGGCGAACATGCCGGCCTTGAACGGCGCGTTGGCCGACAGCGTCGGCGGCAGGTCCACATACACCAGCGCCGAGCGGGTTTGCGGGTCGATGGTCGGCGCGATCATGCGCACCCGGCCGGTCAACTCGCTGCCGTTGGCCGCCTTCACCAGCGCCATGGTGCCGGGCTTGAGCTGCGCGAGATCGGCGGCGATGACTTCGGCGCGCCATTCGAGGCGGCCCTGGCGGATCATGCGGAACAGCTCCGTGCCCACACCCACCACCGCGCCCACCGTCGCGCCGCGGGCCGAGATCACGCCGCTGTCGGGCGCCACCACCCGGGTGTACTTCAGGCGCAGCTGCTGCACCGCCAGCGTGGCCTTGGCCGCGGCGATGCGCGCGTTGGCGGTCTGCTCGGCGGTCTGGTACTGGCTGATCTGCTGGGCCGAGAGCGCGCCCGAAGTTTGCAGCGTGCGTGCACGCGCCGCGTTGGCCGCCGCTTCGGCCGCATTGGCCTGCGCTTCCATCAGCGCGGCCTGCGCCTGCGCCAGGTCGGCATGCACGCTGTCGGCCGCGAATACCGCCAGCACCTGGCCCTTCTTGACCACGTCGCCGACGTTCACGCGCACTTCGTCGAGCTTCAGGCCGCCCGACTCGCTGCCGATCGACGCCTCCTGCCACGCCGCCACGTTGCCGTTGGCGGTCAGCTTGATCGGCAGCCGGGCCGCCACCGGCCGGGCAGTGGTGACCGTCAGCGCGGGCTTGGCCGGTCCGGCCTTTTTATCGTCGGCCGCCACCGAGTTGGTCGAGACGATCATCAGCACGGCGCAGGCCAGGCCGAGCGCGCCGAGGATCAGGGCGGCGGCGGGTTTCAGTTTCAAGGTTTTCATAGTGGGCTATCCGGGTTCGGTTCGGGTTCGGTCAATTGGCCACGGGGCCGGTCCAGCCGCCGCCGGCCGCGCGGTACAGCGCGATCCAGGCGGCGTTGCGTTCGCGCTGCAGCGTGACGACCGCGTTCTCGGCCGCGAGCCGGGTGCGGCGCGCGTCTTCCAGTTCCAGCAGGCTGCCGAGGCCCTGCTTGTAGCGGTCTTCGCTGGCGACGAAGGCGATGCGGTAGCCTTCCATCGCCACTTGCGCATCGCTGCTGCGCGCCGCCGTGCTTTGCAGGTTGACCAGCGCCTCCTCGACTTCGCGCACCGCCTGGCGCGCGCTGGCGCGGTAGGCCGTCACTGCGTTGTCGTAGCGCGCCCTGGCGGCGTCCACGTTGGCGCTGCGGCGGCCGGCGTCGAACAGCGGCAGCGACAGCGCCAGCGGGCCGATGGTCCAGGTGCCGCCGCTGATGCTGTCCCCGCCGCCCCGGAAGTTGGCCGAACCCACCTCGCCTTGCAGCGTCAGGCGCGGATAGCGCTGCGCCTGCGCGCTGCCGACGTCGAAGCTGGCCGCGGCCACTTCGCGCTCGGCGTTGAACACGTCGGGACGCTGCGCCAGCAGTTGCGCGGGCAGGGAGCCGATCGCGATCGCCGGCGCCGGCACCGGCGCGCTGGCGGCCAGCTTGGCGCGCAGTGCAGGTTCGCTCAAGGCGGTCAGCGCCACCAGCGCCTTGACGTCGATGTCGCACAGCGCGCGCTGCTGGGTGGCGCGGCCGTTGCCGTCGGCCGCGCTGGCGCGCGCCAGCGCCGCGTTGGCCGGGGACTGGAAGCCGGCCTCGGTGCTCAACTGGGTCAGGCGCGCGGTGTCGGCGCGCGAGGCGGCGTCCTGTTGTGCCACCGCCAGCAGCTGCTCGCAGGCGCGCAAGGCGTAGTACTGGTTCGCCACTTCGGCCGCTACCGAGACGCGCGCCTCGTGCCAGCCGGCTTCGGCGCCGGCCAGCCGCGCTTGCGCGGCATTGCGGTCGGCGCGGCGGCCGCCGAACAGGTCGATCTCCCACGAGGCCTGCAGCGCCGCCTGGCTGGTGGTACCCATGGGGAGCACGCTTTGCTGGCTGGCGCGGTTCACGCTGGCCGCCAGGTCGAGCGTGGGCGCCAGCGCGGAGCGGGCCGCGGCGCGCTCCGCGCGCGACTGGGCGATGCGCGACTGCGCCGCCGACAGCGTCGGGCTCACCGCCTCCGCCGCGTCGATCAGCTGCACCAGCAGCGGGTCGCCCTGCGCGCGCCACCAGCCCGACAACTCGGTCAGGCTGCCCTGGTGCGGCAGCGGCACCTGCCATTGCGCGGGCAAGGGCGCGTCGACCGTGGAGGCGGGCGGCGCCAGTGCGCAGCCGCCCAGCGCGAGCGGCAGCAGCGCTGCCAGTATCGACGGGACTGTCTTCATGCTCTCTTCTTTCGTGGCTGTGATTTTTTTTGCGGCGCGAGGGCGGCGCGGCGCGCCTGTTCGGCGTTCACCATCGCCTCCGCGAAATCGACCAGGCGCGCCAGCCAGGTGTCGATCGCGGCATCGCTGTCGAGCAGCTGCGGGTTGACCTTGTCGATCACGTCGCGGCAGATCAGGATGTGGATCGCGAGGCCGACCACGCTGAAGGCGAGCCGCGCCACGTCCTGGTCCGCCTGCGCCAGGCCGAGGTAGCGCTCCAGCACCTGCACCAGCGCCGCGTGCGCCGGCTTGATGCCGTTGTCGATCTCTTCGTGCCAGACCCCGGTCGGCTCGAGCATCTCGCGGAACCACAGGCGCATGCACAGGCGCGCCATGTCGCCCTGCTTGAGCGGCGCGAGCAGCATCACGTAGAACGCGCGCAGCGAGTCGCGCAGGGTGTCGCCGGCCCGGGTGAAGGCCGCGATGTCCTTGCGCGGATTGGGCGCGGGTTCGGTGAACGCGGCGCGGTACAGGCCGGCCTTGTCGCCGAAGTAGTAGCTGATCGAGGCGATGTTGGCGCCGGCCGCCAGCGCGATCTCGCGGGTCGAGGTGTTGGCGAAGCCGCGCTCGGCGAACAGGCGCATGGCCGCGCCGAGCAGCCGCTCGCGCGACTGGGCGCCGTCCGAGCGGGTCTTGCGGGCGTCGTCGGCGCCGTTGGTGGATGAGGCTGGTTTTTCCATGAGCGCGATTAGAGCATATTTATCAAACGTTTGATATAAATAAATCGATCGTTTAAACTGCAGTTACATTTGCTTACAGGTGAAACACCGCATCCCGTTCAAGGACGAGTTCGCTTGGGGTATAACGGCAATACGGACCGGCCTGCCGCGGGTCGTCATCACGATGAGGCTGATATGAAACAGCGATTCCCGGTTGTCGTTATCTGCGCGCTGCTGGTGGCCGCGCTGCCCGTGCGTGCCGCCGCGCCGCTCACACCCGAGCAGCAGGCGGTGCATGTGCTGAACCGCCTCGCCTTCGGCCCCAAGCCGGGCGACATCGCGCGCGTGACCCAGATGGGCGTGCAGCAGTACATCGACGCCCAGCTCGATCCCGAATCGATTCCCTATCCGGCCGCGCTGACCGAGCGCCTGGGCGCGCTCGACAGCGTGAACCGCGGCGCCGGCGAGGTGCTCGGCGAATTCGCCGCCTACCAGAAACAGGTGCGCGACGAGGACGAAGGCGCCAAGCAGAAGCGGCGCCTCGGCATCGCCCGCATCACGCTCGAAACCGCCGAGGCGCGCATGCTGCGCGCGGTCGACAGCCCGCGCCAGCTGGAAGAGGTGATGGTCGACTTCTGGTTCAACCACTTCAACGTCTTCTCCGGCAAGGGCGTCGACCGCGCGCTGATCGCCAGCTACGAGCGCGACGCGATCCGGCCTTACGTGTTCGGCTCCTTCCGCGCGCTGCTGGGCGCCACCGCGCACCATCCGGCGATGCTGTACTACCTCGATAACTACCTGTCCACCGCACCCGGCTACGTCCCCGGCGGGAGGGCGAAGCTGGCCGCGGCGCTGGCGCCGAACGCGCCGAAAGCGAAGGCGCGCGGCCTCAACGAAAACTATGCGCGCGAACTGATGGAGCTGCACACGCTGGGCGTGGACGGCGGCTACACCCAGAAGGACGTGACCGAACTGGCGCGCATGCTGACCGGCTGGACCTACGACCAGCGCGCGATGGTGCGCAGCGGCGAGACCTTCCGCTTCGACCCGCAGCGGCATGACGCGGGCACCAAGACCTGGCTCGGGCACGAGATTCCCGACCAGGGCCAGCGCGAAGGCGAGTATGCGCTCGACGTGCTGGCCATGCACCCGGCCACCGCGCACCACCTGAGCTACCAGCTGGCGCAGTACTTCGTCGACGACAACCCGTCGCCGGCGCTGGTCGAGCGCATGGCGCGCACCTACCTCGACACCAAGGGCGACATCCGCTCGGTGCTGCGCACGCTGTTCGCCAGCGCGGAGTTCATGGCGCCGGCGAACGTGGGCGCGAAGTTCAAGACGCCTTACCAGTTCGTGGTGTCGGCCGCGCGCGCCGGCGCCACGCCGGTGAGCAATGTGGCGCCGATGCTGTCGGCCATGAGTCAGCTCGGCATGCCGCTGTACGGCTGTCAGACGCCGGACGGCTACAAGAACACCCAGGACGCCTGGCTCAATCCGGACGCGCTGACGCGCCGCATTACCTTCGCCACCGCGCTCGCGGCCGGCCGCCTGCCGCTGGCCAGCGCGCCGCCGTCGCCCGCGATGCTGGCCGCCGCACGCCCGGCCCAGAACGCAGGCGCCGCGCCCCCGCCGGCCGGACCGATGACGATGGCCGCGGCGCCCGTGGTCGCGCCGCTGCTCGACGCCGCGCAACTGCAGGCCACCCTGGGCGGCGCGATCTCGAGCCGTACCCAGGGCATGGTCGCCGGCAGCCCAGAACCCCTGCGGGCGGCGATGCTGCTCGGCAGTCCGGATTTCATGCAGCGCTAAGCGGGAGAACACGATGGAACGCAGAGACTTTCTCAATTCGATGGCACTGGGCGCGAGCCTGGTGCTGCCGGTCGGCCGCAGCGCCTGGGCCGCCACCGCCGAGAACCCGACCCGCCAGAAGCTGATCGTGGTGATGCTGCGCGGCGCGGTCGATGGCCTCAACGTGGTCGCGCCCTACGGCGACGACAACTACCTGCGCCTGCGCCCGCAGATCGGCCTGGCGGCGCCCGGCATGGAAGGCGGCGTGCTCGATCTCGACGGCTACTTCGGCCTGCATCCGGCGCTGGCCGCGCTGCAGCCGCTGTGGCAGCAGAAGAAGCTGGCCTTCGTGCACGCCAGCGGCTCGCCCGACGCCACCCGTTCGCATTTCGACGCCCAGGACTACATGGAGTCGGCCACGCCGGGCCGGAAGAACACGCCGGACGGCTGGATGAACCGCATGGTCACCGTGCTGCCGGGCGCCTCGACGCCGAGCCGCGCGCTGAGCATCGGCCCGGTCATGCCGCGCATCTTGGCGGGCGCGTCGGCCGCGATCAACCTGCCTAACGGCGCCGGCGGCACCAAGGCGAATATCCTCGACAGCCCGGCGATCGGCGCCGCCTTCGACCAGTTGTACGCCAAGCACGAGCGCTTCGGCCGCGCCTACCAGGACGGCAAGAGCGCGCACAAGGAAGTGATGGAAGCGTCGATGAACAAGGAGATGCAGATGGCGGACGGCGGCGCGCCGCTGCCGAACGGCTTCCCGGACGACGCCGCGCGCCTCGCGACCCTGATGCGCAACGACCCCAAGATCCAGCTCGCGTTCGTCGCGCTGGGCGGCTGGGACACCCACGCCAACCAGGGCGCGGGCAGCGGCCAGCTGGCCAACCGCCTGGCGCCGCTAGGCCACGGGCTGGCGGTGCTGGCGCAGCGCCTCGGCCCGATGTTCGACGATACGACCGTGGTGGTGATGTCCGAGTTCGGCCGCACCGCGCGCCAGAACGGCAATCTCGGCACCGACCATGGCCATGGCAACGTGATGTGGCTGATGGGCGGCGCGGTCGCCGGCGGCAAGGTGTACGGCGACTGGCAGGGCGTGGGCGACGCCGCGCTCAACGAAGGGCGCGACCTGCCGGTGACCACCGACTTCCGCTCGGTCCTCGCGCAGGTGGCCGAACGCCACCTGCGGCTGGGCGATCAACAGCTGTCGCGGATTTTTCCCGCAATGCCGCAACGCGGGCCGGTTTTCCAGCTCATGCGTGCCTGAATTACTACGGGGAGACTACCGTAGTTTTACGGTATTGCACTGCACAATAAATTCGATTATATTGTCCATGTCTCCTCCAATTCTTCTCCGAAGGTTGGATTGCCGCCCGCGCCGCAAGGTTAGCGGGCGTTTTTTTCCGCTCACCGGTCACGGCCGGCGTTTTTCGCGCAGGGCGAGGGTGAAGGTGCTGCCGGCGCCGAAGTCGCTGGTGAAGAACAGGTTCCCGCCCAGCAGATTGGCGAGGTTCTGGCACAGGAACAGGCCGAGGCCCGCGCCTTCCGCATGGCGGGTCGAGGTCGAGTCGAGCTGCGAGAACGCGCGGAACAGCTTGGACTGGTCTTCCGGTTTGATGCCCGAGCCGCTGTCGGCCACGCTGAACTCCGTCAGCAGGTCCTGCTCGTCCACGCGCTGCGACAGCGACACCCGCACCGCGCCCTGCTCGGTGAACTTGATCGCGTTGTTGACCAGGTTGATGATGATCTGGGTCAGCGCGCGGCGGTCGGTGTCGATGACGATCGGTTCCTGCGGCAGCGTGACCGTCAGTTCCAGGCCCTTCTGCGCGGCCAGCGTGCGCAGCGACTCGGTGGTCTCGGCCACCAGCTCGTTGCAGGCCACGCGCTCGAGCGCCAGCGTGACCTTGCCGGCCTCGATCTTGGCCACGTCGAGGATGTCGTTGATCAGCGAGAGCAGGTGGCGCGCGCTGGAACGGATGGTGTTGAGCTGCTTGTCCTGGTCCACCGTGAGCGGCCCGGCAAGCTTCATCAGCAGCGCGCCGGTAAAGCCCATGATCGCGTTGAGCGGGGTGCGCAGCTCGTGCGACATGTTGGCGATGAAGGCCGACTTCATGCGGCTCGCCTCGGCCAGCTCGAGGTTCTTGAGCGCGATCTCGCGGTTGATGGTTTCCAGTTCGGCCGCGTGGTGCGCCAGCCGCATATTCAGCTCGATGACCTGGCGCTCGCGCGCCTGCAGCTCGCCGTTGACCTGCACCGCCTGTTCGTAGGTCGAGATCAGCAGGTCGAGGATCTGCTGGCGCTCGGCGTTGATGAAGTGCTTTTGCTCGCCCAGATAGAGCGCGATCCCGACGTCCACATTGGCGCCCTTGCGCAGCCGCTGGTTGACCAGCATGTGGCCGATGCGGCTTAACAGGTAGTCTTCGGAATAGGGCTTGCGGATGAAATTGTCGGCCCCCGATTCGATGCCGCGGATGATGTCCTTCGAGTCGTTCAGCGCGGTGACCAGGATCACCGGGATCTCGCGCAGGGTCGGGTCGGCCTTGATCGCGCGGCACAGCTCATAGCCGTTCATCTCGGGCATGATGATGTCCGACAGGACCAAATTCGGCTTGTGCTCGCGGATCATGGCCAGCGCCTGCTGGCCGTTGGGCGCCACCCGTACGCGGTACGCCTTCGACTGGATCAGGCGCCGCAGGCGCTCGGCCTGCGTCGGGCTGTCCTCGACGATCAGGATTTCGAATTCTTCTGGCCGGATGTCGTACGTGGAGTCCAACATGTATCCCCTGCAGTCGGTTACAGGCTTGACTATATCGGATTTGGCCCGTCAGAAGTAAATTTTTGGGCCGTCCTAATTCACTATTGTGACCGTTATTGTGACTCTTGGTCGCCCTGGAACCCGTCCGCCCGCCAGGTCAGCACCAGGGTGTCGCGGTGGCCGTCGTCGCCGGCGGCCTGGATCGGCGTGGACTCGTGGATCACGGCGGCGTCGTCGAGCAGCAGCAGGGTCCAGGGTTCGAGCATGGTGAAGCGCTTGCCGTCCGGCCCCGCGGCCTCGAACACCCGCGTTTCGCCGCCCTTGATGTGATGG
>DASRXO010000504.1:0-6844 GCA_035654095.1 Telluria sp. | reverse complement strand
AAACGTCAGAAATTCCACTATAGGGCACTTTGATGCCGTTGCCTCGCGAGGATCCACCTCATCCGAAAAATTCCACATCGTTGCCTCCGTCTCACCAATTTAAGGTGGGAGGCGTCCATTACATTCCCGCTTTCGCGAGGACGACGGCTGATTACATCATGCTGATCCTGACCAAATCGGCAACGTTGTCCACGCCCAGCTTGCCCATCACGCGCGCCTTGTGGACTTCCACGGTGCGGGCGCTGATGCCCAGCGCGGGGCCGATCTCGCGATTGTGTTTGCCCTTGACGACCAGCGCCATCACCTCGCGCTCGCGCGGCGTGAGCGACGCCAGCGCGCGGCCCAGCGTGGCGTTGCGCTGCGAATGCGCGAGCAGCGCCGAGGCTTCGACGAACGCGCCTTCGATCGCGTTCACCAGCTTGACGTCGTCGAACGGCTTCTCCAGGAAATCGTAAGCCTTGGCCTTGAACGCCTGGCGCGCCACCTCCACGTCGCCATGGCCGGTAATGATGATCACCGGGATCCGGCACTCGCGCGCGGCCAGCTCGCGTTGCAGCGCGAGGCCGTCCATGCCCGGCATCCGGATGTCGGTCAGCAGGCAGCCGTTCCACTCGCGCTGCCAGGCCGCGAGAAAACTCTCGGCGCTCGCGAACACCGCGATCCGGAAGCCCTGGATCCCCAGCAGCAGCGCCAGCGCGTCGCGCACCGCGGCGTCGTCGTCCACGATAAATACGGTCAGTTCACCGGCCATGCTCGTCCCCCGTTTCCACCAGCGGCAGTATGAAGCGGAATATCCCCTGCCCCGCGACCTCCGCCCACAGGCTGCCGCCATGCGCCTCGACGATCGCGCGCGACAGCACCAGCCCCAATCCCAGCCCGCTCGATTTGCCCGACACGAAAGGCTCGAACAGGCGCGCCGCCACTGCCTCGGTCACGCCCGGGCCGCTGTCCTGCACCGAGATGCGCAGGCGCGCGCCGTCCAGCCGCGCGGCCGACACCGCGATCCGGCGAAACCCGGCCGGCTGCTGCAGCACCGCGTCGTAGGCGTTGGCGATCAGGTTGCGCAGCACCAGTTCGATCTGCAGGCGGTCGACCCGGATCGTCGCGCCCGGCAGGCCGCCTGCGTCCAGCTGCACCCCATGCTGCTGGAACTGGTGCTCGAACTGGCGCCCGAGGTCGCGCACGATGTCGACCACGTCGACCGCTTCGAGCCGCATGGCGCCGGTGCGGAAGAACTCGCGCAGGCGCCGCACCACGTCGGCCGCGCGCCCCGCTTCGTGCACCATCTTGCGGATCGATTCGCTGAGGATCAGGCCGGTGTCGCCGCGCGCCATCAATACTTCGCAAGCCTTGCCGTAGGCGGCCAGGGCGGTCAGCGGCTGGTTCAGCTCGTGGGCCAGGGCGCCCGCCATTTCGCCCGCCGTGGCCAGCCGCAGGGTGTGCTTGAGTTCCTCGGCCGCCTGGCGCTGCTCGTCGACCGTCACGCCGATGAAAAAGCCGACCAGCGCCAGCGCCGCGCCCAGCAGCTGCAATTCGGAGAACGGGATGTCCTCCACCCCGCCCCAGCGCACGATGCAGATGATCCCGAACTGCAAACCGAACGCGATCAGCCCGGTGCCCGGCAAGCCCTGCCGGGTCGCGGCCCAGATGATCGGCAGGAACAACAGGTAGAAGTGCTTGAACTCGTCGTTGCCGGCCATGCCGTAGAACGACATCCACAGCACGCCGATCGCCAGCGCGGCGTAGGCCGCGGTCTCCCAGTTGGCCAGCACGGCCAGCAGATTGCGCCGGCCGTTGGCGCTGGCCAGCATCCACAGCAGCGGCATCGAGACCACCACCCCGACCGTGTCGCCGATGCCGAAGCGCACCATCGCCTTGCCGAGCTCGGCCAGCGGAATGTGCGTCGTCATGCCCAGCAGACCGATGTACACCAGGCCGTTGAGCAGCAGCCCCGGCACCACCACCGCCAGCCAGGCGTACAGGCGCTCGCGTTTGTTGACCAGGCTGGCGTCGCTGAACACGCGGCGCAGGATCGCGCCCACCGTGCCGTAGCCGAACACCAGCCAGGCCGACAGCAGCAGCGTGCCGAACAGGCCGGCCGGCAGCCCGCGCACCAGGGCTTCGGCCAGCACCAGCGCGGCGAACCACGGCAGCGCCGCCCGCTTGCCATAGCGCACCCAGTACACCAGCCCCAGCGCCGGGTCGGGATTCCAGGGCGTGATGTTGAGTCCGAACAGCGGATCGATGTAGCTGATCCAGTCCAGCAGCACGTACAGCACGATGAAGGCCAGATCGACCAGCCAAGGGGTGCGGACGCTGCGGAGAGGAAAGAGTGTTGTCATTGCAGTCATTATGCCGTGTCGGGACGCGTGGCGCATCTGCGCCCTGCCGTACGGGTTTCCCATACGCGCAGCACCGCATTTACGCACGTTTCGAGGACATTTACAATGCGTTACAAATTGTTACCGAACACAACTTTCTTGATCGTCCAGCATGTACACGCTCCAGCACGCTCCATTCCTGCCCCTCCCTTCTTCCTGCGCCATGACCGGCGGCCCCGAGCCGGAACCGGCGTCCGACCGTTGCCGGCGCCTGCTGGTGCCGGTCAAACAGCTCGGCGACGTGGATGCCGCGCTGGCCTATGTCGCGCGCGCCTACGGTGCCGCGCCGGTGCGCCTGTTGCTGCTGCATGTGAAGTCGCCGCCCTCGGCCCTGCCCCTGCTGGACATGCCGGCCCAGCACGCGATGGCGACGGAGGAAGGCGCGGCCGGCGCCCTGCTCGCGCAGGCCGGGCGCCAGTGCGAGGCGCGCGCGCTGCAGCACAGCGGCTTTATCCTCAGCGGCGACGTCGCGTTTTCGATCCTCGATGCGGCCGAGTCGCTCGATTGCGACGAGATCGTGATGACGCGCCATGGCGACTGGATGCACCGCCTGTTTTCCTCCGAAACGGTGCGCAAGGTCGAGCGCATGCGGCGCCACGTGCCGCTGGTGCTGGTCGACGCGGACGGCGCGCCGCAGGGCGAGGAGGCCGGCGCATGAGGCTCTACGAACACCAGGAAGCGTGGGCCGACGAGCTCGCGCACAGCCAACCCTCGGTCACGCTGCGCTCGGGCCTGGGCCACCTGCGCGGGGTCGCGTACTACCGCGAATGGCTGAGGCTGCGCGTGCGCGCGCTGGCCTACCCAGACCTGACCCGGCGCTGGCTGGCCCTGCTCAATTCGCATCCCGCGTTTTCGGAACTGGTGCAGCACGCGCCGCGCCTGCTGCACAAGGTCTACCGGCCCTACCTGACCAATACCCTGTGCCGCGAACAGCGGCTGGCGGTGCTGGCCTCGCACTACCAGTTCGTGCTGCGCCGCCAGCTGGGGCCGACCGTGGTGCAAGCCAGCCGCGGCGCGGTCTGGCTGGCCAGCGCGGCCGGCAAGACCGGCACCGAGTACCAGTTGCAGCTGCGCGCGATCGATCCCTGCGAGCGCGAGGGCGAACTGGTGCTGCAATTGAGTGCGGACGGCGCGCTGCTGTACTCGGCGGCGTTCACTTTTTCCACGCTGGACGGGGCGCCGGTCGTCAGCCTCGGCTGCCTGCAGGGGCCGAAGGGAGCCGATGGGCTGGAGGCGATCCGCCACGCCACGCGCGAGCTGCACGGGATGCGGCCCAAGCAGTTGCTGGTGACGCTGGTGCGCCACCTCGGCTTCCAGCTCGGCTGCACCCAGCTGCGGCTGGTCGGCAACGCCAACCGCGCGGTGCGCGGCGCGATGCGCCAGGGCCGGGTGCGCGCCGATTACGACCAGTTGTGGACCGAACTGGGCGCGTTGCGCCAGGCGGACGGCGACTACGCCCTGCCTTGCGAGCCGTTGGGCGCGCCGGATCTGGAGCGGGTGCAGTCGAAAAAGCGCTCGGAGGTGCGCAAGCGCCACGACATGACGGCCGGCCTGCTGCAATGCGCAGCGCTACGGCTGGGCGTGCCGGCCGATGCGTTGCTGCAGAAATAGCGCATCAACGAACGCTGCCCCCTCGTCCCCGCTTTCGCGAGGACGACATGCCCTAAAATATCGATGACGATCACGGGCTTGCGCAGCGTATAGCAATGCTACACTCTACGGATGATAGGGACGTTCCAGCATAAGGGCCTGCAGCAACATAGCCCGCCGCATCCAGGCGAGGTACTGAGAGACGGCGTTTTTACCGGCACCGACATCACCATCGTGGAGTTCGCGGCGCGGATCGGTGTCACACGCGTAGCGTTGTCACGCGTGCTCAATGCCAGGGCGGCGATCAGCCCAGACATGGCGCTTCGGCTCGCCGATGCCTTGGGAGGGAGCGCAGAGACCTGGCTGCACATGCAAGCCAATTTTGACTTATGGCAGGCACAACAAAAGCCACGTCCGCATATCGAGCCCCTGAATGTTGAAGGGGCATAGCACCGCTGCCCATGAATGATCGGCGTGCCGGCCCCGCTCCAGGCACGCCTTCTAGCGTCGCGCAGCAGCCAGATAAACGGCGTTGCGGTCACGCTTGCCAACGGCGACCACGATGACGATGAGCTTGTTATCGCGCACTTCGTAGACCAGGCGATACCCCAGGCCGCGCAGCTTGATCTTGTAGCGGTCCGGGTGTCCGCGCAACTTCGATGAAGCCACGCGGGGGTTATCCAGGCGCTCGTTCAACTTGTGTTTGAACTGCTCGCGTGTCGTGCTATCGAGCTTGTTCCATTCCTTGAGGGCCTCGTCCAGAAAACCCAGCTTAAAGCGCATCGAGTTCGACCTCGATGACGGCTTGTCCGGCTCGGGCATCGGCAATCGCGTTCAACTCAAGATCCTCGATCCGGTCTATCAACGCTTCGTACGCTTTTGCCGGCACGCAGTAGAAGACAGGCTCGTTCCGATTCAAGATTGCGACAGGAAATCCCTCGCCAGCCGCAACCGTTCCCATTGGATCTTTCTTCAACTCGGAAACGCTTGCCGAGGTATCCGCGAGTATCAAGTGTGCCATTGCAGCCTCCAATAGAGCCATTATTAGCACCAATTATAGCGCTTCTAACCGCACTTGCGAGAAGGCGGCACCTTACGAATGACCGCGCGGAGGTCCTACTACATTGGCTTGACAGATCTTCGTTTATAAACGAAGATCGACCATGAAAGGAGGAGCGATGAGAGATAGAACTCGTGACGAAGCGATGGCTGAACTGTTCGGCGAGGATCCTGCGTATGCTGTCGAACTACTCAACAGCATTCTGGAAGATGGCGATCAGAGCGAGCTACTGATCGCGCTACGCCAGCTGACCAAAGCCTTTGGCGGCGTGCAAAGCGTCGCCCAGACGGCCCATTTAAGCCCGACCCAGCTCTATCGCACCTTGTCGCCAACCGGGAATCCCGTGCTCAGTAACCTCTCGGCGATTCTCAAGGCCATGGGGCTGCGCTTGGCGGTGCAGCCCGTACATCTGCCTTCCGCCTAGCTTACGAATGATCGGCGCGCCGGCCCCGCTCCAGGCGCTCGGCCACGTCCACCAGTTGTCCACCCGACGCCGCCGGCGCCAGATTGCCGTAGCCGCGCCGCATGCGCAGGAAAGGCTCTTCGATCGTGCTGTAGCTGAGCGTCGCGATGGCCCAGGTCGCCCCGTACGCCGCCGCCAGCATCAGCAGCGCATCGAGCCGTACGTTGCCGGTGATCGTCAGCATGCCGACCGCCTGCGCCAGCAAGTGCAGCACGCCCATGTGCAGCAGGTAAAACGAAAAGCTGATCTTGCCGCCGTGGCACAGGACCCGCTCCAGCCATGCCGGCAAGCCCTTGTCGAAGGAAATCCAGGTCACGATGACGCAGGCCCAGCCGATGCTCTCGATGCTGGACCAGACGATCCAGAACAGCGACTTCGGTTGCGTCTGCCCGAAGCTGGCGACCTGCCCCTGCAGCGTGCTGTTGCACACCGCCAGCAGCAGCGCGAGCGGCAGCAGCCAACCGGCGTAGCGGTGCAGGCGCGCCGCATGACGCCGGTACAGCATCGCCGCCAGCATGCCGATCAGGAACTGGTCGAAGCGTCCGACGAAGGTGCTGAAATACATCAGCGTGCTCTTCTCGTTCACGCCATACGCCGCGGCCTTGAAGAACAGCATCAGCGCGAGCAGGCTGAGCAGGTAGCGCGCGCCGCGCTCCAGCGCAAACCGGCTCAGGAACGGGAACATCATATAAAACATGAACTCGAGCGAGATGCACCACGCGGCCCCGGTCACCACCGTGTACGAGGTGGGCGACAGGCCGAGATTGGTGCTCAGCAAATAGAGGATGTCCTGTGGCTGGAAGCGGTCGCGCCCGATCGACGTCGCCACCAGGAAGATGGTGAAGAACAGCGGAAAGATGCGCAGGAAACGGTTGCGGATGAAATCGCGGTAGACAATCTGCTTCTGGTGCATGGCGATCTGCATGAACAGGAAGCCCGACAGCGTGAAGAACAGCCCGACCCCGGTATGCCCTTCGGTCACCAGTCCCCACCACGGATTGACCAGGCCATTGCCGCCGAGGCCGCGGTATTCGAGGTGGAAATGGAACAGGAACACCAGCGTCGCGGCCAGCCAGCGCAACTGGTCGATCCTGGGGTTATAGGCAATATTGAGCGATTTCATCGCCAAATGATAACCGAAGGCGGCGCCGCTGCGGCAAGGCGGGGCGCCGCCGGGCGACTATAATAGCGGCTGTCCCGCTTTTTTCGTCTGATCATGCACGTCAACATCGCCGCCTACAAGTTCGTCACCTTCGACAATACCGAAGAACTGCGCCCGCACTACCAGGCGCTGTGCAAGGAGCTCGAGCTGAAAGGCACGATCCTGCTCACGCCCGAAGGCATCAACCT
>DASRXO010000503.1:0-3265 GCA_035654095.1 Telluria sp. | reverse complement strand
TCTCGAATTAATTCGACTCTGACCCTATTTATTTGTCCGAATGTCGGCACTGCCCCCGGTTTTTAGGCTTCGACGATCTCGAACGAATGGGTGATCTCGGCGCTCTTGGCCAGCATGATCGACGCCGAGCAGTACTTGTCGTGCGACAGGCTGACCGCGCGCTCGACCGTGGCCTGCCTGAGCCCCTTGCCCGTCACCGTGAAGTGGAAGTGGATCTTGGTGAACACTTTCGGGTCGGTCTCGGCGCGCTCGGCCTTGAGCGTGACGTCGCAGCCGCGCACGTCTTCGCGCCCGCGCTTGAGGATCAGCACCACATCGTAGGCGGTGCAGCCGCCGGTCCCCAGCAACACCATTTCCATCGGCCGCGGCGCGAGGTTGTGGCCGCCGCCCTCGGGCGCGCCGTCCATGCTGACCATGTGGCCGGACCCGGTCCGGGCCCGGAAACTCATGCCGGACGGGCCATTCCAGCTGACTGTGACTTCCATTGCGTTCTCCGCTAAGTGATGCCTCATTGTAAGGGAGGGCGCGACATTGTGCTGCGGCCTACACCGCCAGCACGTAACGCTCGCTGCGCAGGCGCCAACTGGCGAAGGCCACCGCGGCCAGCGCCGGCAGCAGCGAACTCAGAAACGTCAGCACGAAGGGCAGGCCATCCATCGCGCCGCCCTTGGCGATTTCGCGCAGCAAGGTCTGGTTCGACAGCATCGGCACCATATACATCCACAGCGCCGTCTTGAGGTCGAGCATGGCGACCACGATCCCCGGCACCATCGGCACCAGCACCACCAAACTGAGCACGCTCTGGGCTTCCTTGAACGAGCGCGCGTTCATCGCCAGCGCGACCTGCAGCGCCGCCGCCAGCAGCGACAGCGGCACCGAGGCCAGGCACACCAGCGCCAGGTCGGCCGTGGTCACCCGCCACGCCATGCCGATCTCTTCCAGCGGCAGCCAGCTCAGGATCGCGTGCGCCAGGGTCAGCTCGAGCGTGATGCCGATCACCGCCAGCGCGCCCGCGGTCAGCCATTTGCCGACGATCAGGTCGACCGGGCGCGCCGGCTGCGCCATCAGCACTTCGAGCGAACGCCGCTCGCGCTCGCCGGCCGTGCTGTCGACCGCCGCGCTCAGGCCGCAAATGAAGGCGGGGAAAAACAGGAAGCCGAGGACGCTGCCGATCAGCCCGGCCGAGCGCGCCGCCGTGCTGCCGGTGTCGTAGCGCTGCAGCTGGACCGGCGCCAGCGTCGCCGGCGACACCCCATGCGCCAGCAGGCGCGCGCTGGCCACGCTGCTGCTGTAGGCGGCCAGCACCTCTTCGATGTCGCGCTGGCGCGCGCCGTTGTCGGCCGCCGAATCGAACCACAGCTCGATCCTGGCCGGCCGCATCGCCGCGTAATTCTCGGCGTAGTGCTCGCTCAGGCGCAGCAGCGCGACCACCTTGCGCGCGCGCAGCAGCGCGCCGATCGCCTCCTCGTCCATCGGCCCCAGCTGCTGGACCGTGATGTTCTTTTGCTTGAGCTGGGCCATCAGCGTGGGCGCCTGGCGCGCGCCGATCACCGCCAGCGCGACGCCTTCGCGCTCGGGCTTGGTCGAGCGGCTGATCTGCTGGTTCAGCATATAGCCCAGCATCACCGGGTACATGACGGTGAACAGGGCCAGCAAGCCCAGCGCGCGGCGGTCGCGCACGGTTTCCTTGAATTCTTTCAGGAACACGATCAGGAAGGCCGGTTTCATGCGATCCCTTCTTCGGTGCCGACCAGGCTGACGAAGGCGTCCTCGAGGTTGGCGATGCCGGTGCGCCGGCACAGCTCCTGGGGCGAGCCCTGGGCCACGGTATGGCCCTTGGCGATCACGATCACGTCGTCGCACAGATGGGTCACTTCCTGCATCACATGGGTCGCCATGATCACGCAGCAGCCGTCGGCGCGCAGCGCGGTCAGGGCGCTGCGCAGGGCGCGCGTGCTCATCACGTCGAGCCCGCGGCTCGGTTCGTCGAGCAGCAGATGGCGCGGCCGGTGCAGCAGGGTGCGCGCCAGCGCGACCTTGATCCGCTGGCCTTGCGAGAAGCCCTTGGCGCGCCGCTCGAGGATGTCGTCCATCGCCAGCAGCTCGGTGACTGCGCCGATGCGCGCGGCCAGCACGGCCGGCGCCATGCCGTTGAGTTCGCCGAAGTAGCTCAGGTATTCGCGCGTACTCAGCCGTTCGTACAGGCCGAACTGGTCGGTCAGGAAGCCGATGTTCCTGCGCACCGCCATCGGATCGGCGGCCGGATCGACGCCGTCGATCGCAATGCTGCCGTGGTCGCGCTTGAGCAGGCCGACCAGCAGCCGCAGCAGGGTGGTCTTGCCGGCGCCGTTGGGTCCGAGCAGCGCGGTGATCTGGCCGTCGCGCGCGCTGAAACTCACGCCGCCCAGCGCCTGCACCGCGCCAAACTGTTTGCGTACATCGTGTACTTCTATCATGGCTGCCTTTACGGTTGCGGGCCGGCGCTGTCGAGCTGGAAGGTCGGGGCCGGGATCTCGTTCAGGCATTGCGCCTTGAGCGGCTGCTCGGGCCGGTCGAGGAATTCGCGCAACAGGCGCGGCGCGCAGCCCAGTTGCGAGATGCCGTGGCCGGCATTCGCCACCACCAGCAGCTGCGCGTGCGTCATGTATTTGGCGGCCGCTTCGGCGCGGCGCGGCGGCGTGACCGGATCGAGCGCGCCGGACAGCATCAGCACCGGCGCCTCGATCATCGCGGGACGCGCTTGGTAAGGCGCGGGCGGCACCTTGATCGCGGCGCACAGGCCGGCCAGGCGCTGCACCAGCGGCACGCCGAGGAAGGAGCCGCGCGTGTCCTCGGCCAGCAGCTGGGGCGTGAGACGCGGGAAGTCTTCGGCGCAGACCACCGCCAGGTGCAGCGGCAGCGAGGTAGCGCCGTCGGCCGAAAAATCGCCGGCCACGTTGCGCCGCGCGATGAAAGGCTGCCAGCGGCCCTGGTACGCGCTGTGGATCAGGAACGGCAGGCGCCGGCTGTCGAGCGGCGAGTACAGGATGCTGTGCACGGTGCCGAGGAAGCGCGCGCTGTCCATCCGCAGCCGCACCGGTTGCGCGGTGCGCGGATCGGCCAGCTCGAGCTGGATCGCGCCGGCCGCGAGCCGGTCGACCAGGCCGCTGAATTCGGCGCGCAGTGCGGGGAAGGCCTGGCGGCAGGCCGGGTTCGCCGCGCACTGGCTGAACAGGGCGTCGAGCGCGGCCTGGGCGTCGCGTCCGCCGGCCGGGATCACCTGGTC
>DASRXO010000502.1:0-8503 GCA_035654095.1 Telluria sp. | reverse complement strand
GGTCGCGGATTTCTGCGGCGCACCGGCAGAGAACGCGACCTGCTTGACACCCGTGGTGCTGCAGATCTCGGCCCAGCCGGCGCTGCCGCGGCTGGACGACCAGGCATGCGATATCGACGGCGCAAGCGCACTGAACAGGATGGCCAGCACGGCGATCCAGACAGGGAGAGTACGTCGATTCACAGGATGTAACATCCGGCAATTATAAATCATCACCACCTCCCTCGACCGAGATTTCAAGCGTCGCCCGCTGCGCCTCAGAAGTAGTGGACCAGGGTCACGCGCGCAGTCCGCGGTTCGACCGGATGGAAATGGAGGTCGTTGACCCCGTCCGCCGGCTCGCCGCTCAAACGGGATTGGTAGTAGTAATCGATGTCGCTGGCCTGCTTGTTGAATAAATTGAAAACGTCCAGAGTCAGCTTGGTGCTGGCATTGATTTTGTAGCCGATGCGCGCATACGCCAGGGCGGTCGAGGCGGAGCGCACGCTGTTGTCTTCGATCAGCGGCCGCGGGCCGAAGTAACGCATTTCAAACGCACCGTACCAGCGTCCGCGGCCGGACACCGTCACGCCGAACGACGCGACCTTGTCGATCGAGCCTGGAATGTAATCGCCGACCGGGTCGTGCTGCGTGTAGCGGGAACGCGAGGCGGCCAGGTCCAGATCGAAGAGCAGCCAGGGTGCGGCGATATAGTGGTTGTTCAATTCGATGCCGGTGCGGCGGCTGGCGCGGCTCGGTTCGGTGTCGCCGGCATCGCCCACGAACAGCAGTTCGGAGTCGACGTCCAGGCGCCATATCGCCAGCGAACTTTGCAGGCCCGGGATGATCTCGCTGCGCACGCCGAGTTCCGCGCCGCGCGTCGCCACCAGCGGCGTGACCGGACTCGACGGCGAACCGTCGGGCAGCCGGGTCTGGGTCGTGCCGCGCGCATCGTTGCTGTGGAAGCCGCGGCCGGCATTGAGGAAGGTCTCGGTCTTGCTCCAGGGGCCGAAGATCAGCGACAGCTTGGGCGAGGCGATGTGGGCGCCGGGCTTGCCCGAATCGCCGGCCAGGCTGCTGCTCACATCGAAGCGATAGGCGTCGTAGCGCAGGCCGGCAACCGTGCGCAACCACGGTAGCCATTGCGCCGTGTTTTCGGCATACAAGGCGGCGCTCGCTTCCTTGACGCGGTCTTCGCGGATGGTGGCGGTGCGCTGGCGGTCGACCGTCCGGTACAGCCCGACAGGCGACAAATGATCGTAGCGCGACTGGAATCCGATCTTGTTGCGCACCTCGATGCCGGCAAGCTCGGCGAGCCAGCTCCGGCTCGCATTCAGGCCCGCCGTGCGGCGATGTTCGCTTTGATTGAACTGGTCGCCGCCGACCGGATTGTCGAGGAAGTAGGTGAAGTTACTGAACAGGTCGAGGCGCGATTGCACGGCATAGGCGTCGAGTTCAAACAGTCCCGTTGCGTCGCGCTTGCGCATCGCGTACGACAGGCTGTAGCGTGCGCTGGCGCCGCCATCGGTCGGATCGATGCTGCCGAAGCGGCCGATCTGGCCGGACTGGACGGCGCGCAAGGGAATCTGGTCGCTCGAGTTCCATGCATTCCTGTACGCCATGGCGGTGACGCTGAAACCGTCGTCCGGCGTGCCCTGGCTGTAGCGCAGCGTGGCGCTGTATTTGCGGACCTGTTCGGGCGTGTCCCAGGGGCCGTCGTTGCGATTCACTTCCAGACCGTATAGCCAGGCGCCGCCGGCGCCTTTGAAGGCGTCGGCAAGTACGCCGCGCCGATAACCATCGGGTCCCACCGACAGGCTGGCGACACCTTTGGCCAGGCTGTCCGCAAGGCGCATATGCGCGGCGCCGGCGGAAGAAAAATCGCCCTCGTCGGCGAAGTAGGGTCCCTTCTTGTAATCGATTCTTTGCACCAGTTCGGGAATCAGGAAATTCAGGTCGGAATAGCCCTGCCCGTGCGCATGGGTGCGCATATTGACCGGCATGCCGTCGACGTAGGTCGCGAAATCGGTGCCGTGATCGAGGTTGAATCCGCGCAGAAAATACTGGTTCGCCTTGCCGTCGCCGCTGTGCTGGGTGACGATCATGCCGGGCACGAATTCGAGCAGCTCGCCGGTGCGCAGCGCCGGACGATTATCGATCAGGCTGGCGGTGACCGTGCCCTGGCTCGCGGCGTCCGACGTGCCTACCGCGTTGTCGTAATGGCCGATGACGGTGACGGTCTCGATCTTCTGCGGCTCCTGCGTCCAGCCGGCCTGGGCACCGAGCATGCTCATGCCCGCCAGGGCCAGCCCGTGTATTTGCTTCGACTGCATGAATTCTTCCGATATGAACATTTTTTAGATTCTCACACACGGATTGGCGGCGCTCAATAGAAAAGTTCCCCTATGTGGAACATCGTTCCATTTATGTGAAAAATAATCTGGCGCCGCGAAGCCGGCAACAGCGGCGGCGGTCAATACAAAAAAGTCACGCGCAGCGATCATCCGCATTTCGCGTTATGCTTTGCAGATGTAAATGTATGTAAGTCCTGCACCTGCGCCCGCGGACCGCGCTAACCTTGCCTGATCTCAGCTGTGGAATTTCTATGTCCGTCTGCTCATCGACAATGCGAAGTCTTGCCATGCGCATGCTAACGGCGGGCCTGCTGCTGGCGCCATGCGCGCCCGGCCATGCGTCGCTCGGCGCCGCGCCCAGCGATTTCGGCGTGACGCGCAGCGCCACGCGCGCGCGCATCCTGGCGGCGGCCGCGGCCACCAGTTACAGCGTCAACGAGACCACGCTTCCGAGCGGCACTGTGATACGCGAGTATGTGGCGTCCGGCGGCAACGTCTTCGCGGTCAGCTGGAACGGTCCCTTGATGCCCGATTTGCGCACCTTGCTGGGCCGCCACTTCGACACGCTAACCAGCGAGACGGCCAAGTCGCCGAAGGCGGGCCACAACCGGGTACATATCGTGCGCCCCGAGGTGGTCATCGTCTCGGGCGGCCACATGCGCGCCTACACGGGCCGCGCCTGGATCGCCAACGATTTTCCGCCCGGTATAACAGCCGCCGATATCGATTGAAAACGCCACCACCCCCATGCCCCTGACCGCCAGCTCCCCGCGCGCCACAAGCTGGCTTGCACGCTTCAATTCCCTGTTGGCAGCCGCTGCGTGCTGCGTCCTCGCCGCCTGCGGTGGCGGCGGCGGAAGCACGCCGGCGCCGGCGGCCGGCGCCAGCGCGATGCTCCCGGCCAGTGCGATCGTGAGTATCAGCGCTTCGCCCACCGCCGCCATCGGCGGCCAGGTGCTCACCCTGACCTGGAGCGCGTCGAACACCGGCGCCACCAGCTGCGACGCATCCGGCGCCTGGAGCGGCAAGGTCGCCACCAGCGGCACCCAGTCCGTCACCGCACCGGCCGCGACCGCGACCGCGAACACGGTCAGCTATACGCTCAACTGCGGCGGTGTCTCCAACAGCGCCGCGGTGGTGGTCGGCGCCGCGCCCACACCTGCTCCGGTGGTGAGTATCGGCTTCGCTCCCGCCAACGTGAGCGCGGGACAATCGACCACGCTGACCTGGTCGTCGACCGGAGCCTCGCTCTGCGTTGCCAGCGGCGCCTGGCAGGGTGCCGAGGCGCTGGCCGGCAAGCTGGCGCTGACGCCGGCCGGCGCCGGCAGCTTCGACTACACGCTCACCTGCAGCGGCCCCGGCGGCGACGCCTCGGCCAGCGCCAAGCTCGCCGTGAGCGCGGTCGCCAACAACACGGCATCGGTCATGGTCGACAATGGTCCGGCCGGCAGCCAGGGCTCGATCAATGTGCCGTTCGTCAGCGTCACGGTGTGCCGCCCCGGCACCGCGGTCTGCCAGACCATCGATCACGTGCTGGTCGACACCGGCTCGTACGGCCTGCGCCTGATGAGCCCGCTCAACAGCGCGCTGGCGCTGCCGGCGGTGCACACGCCGGCGGGCGAGGCGGCGGGCGAATGCGCGCAATTCGTCAGCGGATTTACCTGGGGAGCGATTGTCCAGGCCGACGTCCAGATCGCCGGAGAAGTCGCGCCCGCGCAGTCGGTCCAGCTCATCAATTCGGCCCCGGGCGGGTTTGCCGGCGTGCCCGCCAGTTGCAGCGGCACCGGCGGCACGCTGAGCACCGTCGCGGCCCTCGGCGCCAACGGCATCCTCGGCGTCGGCTTGTTCAAGGAGGACTGCGGCCACGCATGCGCGGGCGCGGCCATTGCCGGCGCTTATTACAGCTGTACAGCCGGCGCCTGCACGGCGACCGCCATGCCCTTGGCGCAGCAGGTCAGCAATCCGGTCGCCTCCTTCGCCAACGACAACAACGGCGTGATCCTGACCTTTCCGCCGGTCGCCAGCGGCGGCATGACCTCGCTCGCGGGCACGCTCATTTTTGGCATCGGCACCCAGGCCAACAACAGCCTCGGATCGGAAACCAGGTACGCGGCCAACAACAGCGGCAACTTCACCACCGTGTACAAGGGCACGACGATGGCCTCGAGCTTCATCGACAGCGGCTCGAACGGCCTGTATTTCGACGACCAGACCTTGCCCGTGTGCCGCCGAAGCAGCGATTTCTATTGTCCGACAAGGGTCCTGTCCTTGAGCGCGACCAATTCGTCCTTTGACGGCCGCAGTTCCGGCCCGGTCGGCTTCACGCTCGAGAACCTCGACACCTTGGGCGCCGCCATTACCGCCGCCTCGATCGGCGGCAGCAACGACAGCGGCCAGTCATCCTCCGGCGCGCATGCCTTCGACTGGGGACTGCCCTTCTTTTTCGGCCGCCGCGTGTTCATCGGACTCGAAGCCGGCGCCAGTCCGAAGGCGACCGGGCCGTATTGGGCGTACTGACGCGAGCCGGCTAGCCTCCGGTCTTGACCAGCGCCCCGCGCGCCGGCGACGGTCCCTATCGTCTGCCGCACCAGCACATCCCGGCAGTTATCGGCGATGTTGCTTAAACGATTAACCGAACTCCCCACCTCGCCCATTTGTCAATACGGATGGAAAATAAATTATTGACAGCTGCAAAAGTTTTGGTATAGTTTAGTTAAACGTTTAACAGGATTTGTTCGAAGACGGACGAATACCTCGTTTGCCACTATAAGAGAACCCGTATGATGGTCCACAAATCGCTCTGCTCCTTGCTGCTGCTTGCTTGCCTGTCCCTCGGCGCGCACGCGCAATCCATCGACATCGCCAAGCTCGACCGGCAACGCATCCTGACCCTTGCCCAGACGGCCTTGTCGGAAGCGCCATCGACGATCACCTCGTTCCCCGCTCCGCGCAGCAGCGGCGGCTCGCATGATTTCTATTCGGAGGGCGATTATTGGTGGCCCGATCCCGCGCATCCCGGAGGACCTTATGTGTTGCGCGACGGCCTGAGCAATCCCGACAATTTCACCGCGCACCGGCGCGTCCTGCTGCGCTTTAGCGTGCAAGTGCCGGCACTGGTAGCGGCGTGGAAGATTTCCGGCGACAGACGGTACGCAGACCACGCAGCCGCTCACCTGCGGGCCTGGTTCATCGACAAGAAAACGCGGCTCAATCCGAATCTGCAATATGCGCAAGCAATCTTCGGCAGGACCACGGGCCGCGGCGTCGGCATCATCGACACGCTGCATCTGGTGGAGGTGGCACGCGCCATCGAAGTGCTGGAAGGCGCCGGGGTATTGTCGAAGACCGAGCAGGCCCAGATTCGGCAATGGTTCACCGATTACCTCCAGTGGATGACGCACAGTAAGAACGGCCTCGAAGAGCGCGATGCCTTGAACAACCACGCCACATGCTGGCTTCTGCAGGTGGCGGCGTTCGCGCATCTGACCGGAGACCAGCAATTGCTGGCGTATAGCCGCGATCGCTTTAAGACGGTGCTGCTGCCGACCCAGCTCGCCGCCGACGGCAGCTTGCCCCTGGAACTGAAGCGCACCAAGCCGTACGGCTACGCGCTGTTCGACCTGGAGGCGTTCGCGGCGCTCTGCGAGCTGCTCTCTACCCCATCGGACAACTTGTGGACCTACGCCACTCCCGACGGTAAAAGCATGGGCCAGGCAATGGCCTATATGTTCCCGTACATGCGCGACAAGGCCAGCTGGCCCTTGAAGCCGGACGTCATGTACGACAGCGACTGGCCGATGCGCCAAAGCAGCCTGTTGTTCGCCGGCCGCGCGCTGAACCGCCCCGCGTATTTGGCATTGTGGACCACCCTGCCCGCCGACTCGTCGACGGAAGAAGTGGTACGTAATTTCTTCATCCGGCAACCAGCACTCTGGTGACGCCACCCCCTTAAACCCAGGAGGATCCATATCGCCCGAAAGGTTAAACGTTTTCCTGACCGGCAACAGTGCTGGAGTGTTGGATATCTAAATAAAAAAATGGAGACATTCTTTGAATAAGACAGCAAATAAACAGCAAGGCCATCTGCGCAAACCCCTGTCATCGGCAGTCGCGTTGGCGCTGTTGGCAATGAGCGCGGCCTCGCATGCGCAACAAGATACGACTTCCGTCCCGCCGGCGCGCCCGGCAGCGGATGGGGCCGCGATGCAAAAGGTGGAAATTACCGGCTCGAGCATCAAACACGCGGCCGCCGACCAGGCGCTGCCCGTCACCGTCGTCAAGGCCGAAGACTGGCAGGCGCAAGGCATGCTGACCATCGCCGACATCCTGATGTCGATGTCGACCGCGTCCGATTACCAGCCGGCGGTGGTGTCCGGCAATGGCAACAGCGCCAATATGCGCGGCATCGGCAATTCGCGCACCCTGGTCCTGCTCGATGGCAAACGCCTCAACGACACCCCGATCGATCCGAACAGCATTCCGATCAGTGCCCTCGACCGCACCGAAGTGCTGCGCGACGGCGCCTCGTCCGTGTACGGCAGCGACGCCATCGGCGGCGTGATCAACTTCGTCACCAAGAGGTCGTTTGTCGGCGCGTCCGTGACCCTCAAGGGCAGCGCACCGCAGATGAGCGGCGGCGGCGAATCCACCGGCCTCAGTTTCATCGCCGGCAAAGGCAATCTGAGCGAAGATGGCTGGAATATTTACGTCACCGGCGACATCAACCATCAAGATGCGCTGCCGCAATCGAGCCGCCCCAACATCACCGACCCGGCGCGCTTGCAAAGCGCCGGGATTGCCCCGCCTAAATTGACGACCGGGAGCAATGCCGTGCCGGCCAACGTGTTGCTGGCCAATGGCTCGAACAAGGTCGGCGGGGTCAGCATCATCGGCAATCCCTACTCGTCGACCGGCTGCCTGCCGGGCTTGTCCACGCCGGGCCTGAGCAAGACCTGTTCGGCCACCGCCACTGCCAACACCCTGAGCCTGACCAAGGAAAGTCAGGAACAGTCGTACTTCGCCAAGGGTTCGCTGATGCTGGGACAGGGCAACAAGTTGTCCGCGTCCCTGATGTATTCGTCGATCTACAACCGCCCGATCAAAAACCCGACCTTCGGCATCGACCCTTCGATCGCCAACTTTCCGGCGCTGACCATCACGCCGGCGAGCCAGTATTATCCGGGCAAGGGCATCACCCCGGCCATGCCTGGCATTACCAACCAGACGCTGACCTTGGGCTGGTCGCTGATGGGCGACCTCGGCCCGACCGTCCTCGACTTCAGTACCCAAACAACCCAACTGAAGATCGAAGACGAAGGCCATCTGGGCGAATGGGATTACAAGGCATCCCAGTGGAATACGCTGTACACCAACGAATTCACGTTCCGTTCCGGCTTCGTCAACAGCTACGGCCTGCTGGCGGGCGTGGCGAGCGGCCAGTTGAATCCCTTCGGCTTGCAAAATGACGTCGGCAGCGCCTATCTGAACAGCATTTCCACCAATGGCGAACGGGCCAGCAAGGCCCTCACCCGCATGAACGGCATCGACCTGACGGCCAGTCGCGAGCTCAGGGATCTGCCTGGCGGCGCGCTGGCCTTGGCGGTCGGCGCCAGCGCCTATCACGACTTCAGCTATAACAACATCCCGCCCACCGTGGTCCTGTCCGGCGGACAGACCGGCAACACGGCGGCGACCAACCAGACCGCCTCGCGCAATGTGATGGCGGTGTACGCCGAACTCGATGCGCCCCTGACCAAGGCGCTGGACGTCGACCTGTCCGTCCGTACCGACCGCTACAGCGATTTCGGTTCCTCCACCAATCCGAAACTCAGTTTCCGCTATAAGCCGATGGAGCAAGTCATGCTGCGCGGCGCGGCCGGCACCGGCTTCCGCGCGCCGACCCTGCAGGAACGCTATTTCGGCGCCGTCAACGGCCCGACCGGGATCACCAGCGCCAGCTATAACGATCCGCTGTTGTGCCCGGGTGGACCGCTGGGCGGCAATACGGGCGGTACCGCCTTGGCCGGCTATAACCCGAGCGCCGTGTGTAACGCGCGGCAACCGCTCAATTCGGGCGCCAATCCGAATGTCGGCCCAGAAAAATCGAAGACCTTCAGCCTCGGTGTGGTGCTGACGCCAAGCCGGTCGCTGCTGGTGTCGGTCGATTATTT
>DASRXO010000501.1:0-3178 GCA_035654095.1 Telluria sp. | reverse complement strand
CGCCACACAAGGGCCACGCTTCGAGTATGCATACGTTTCCTCCGGCCTCGTAAATATTTACGGCCGGACAGATTATCACGCCTGCGCACGGCCTTCAGGCGGAGCGCGATTCCGGGCAGGCGAGCGCCAGCGGAACGCGGCGCGGATTATCCTGCGAACCATGCCAGCTGTACCATTGACCCATCGACGAGGACCGACCATGACGATCACCACCACTCCCGCCATCCTGCCCGGCAGCGAGCGCGCCCCACAACGCGGCGCGCGCAGTCTCGGCCCCACGCAACCGGACCAGAGGCTGGACATCACCGTGCGCCTGCGCGCGCCGGACGGCGCGGCCGCCGCGCAGGCGCAGGACGCCGCCCAGGTCGCGGACGTGGCAGGCCGACACTACCTCAGCCGCGAAGAATTTGCGAGCACGCATGGTGCCAGCGCCGCCGATATCGACGTCATCAAACGCTTTGCCCAGGATCACCAGCTAGTGGTCGTCAGCGTCGACGAGGCGCGCCGCAGCGTCGTGCTGTCGGGCACCGTGGCGGCGATGAACGCGGCCTTCCACACCAGCCTCGAAGAGTTCGAGTATCCGCAGGGCACCTACCGCGGACGGGTCGGCCACCTCCGCGTGCCGGACGCGGTCGCGCGCGTCGTCGAAGGCGTGTTCGGACTCGATGACCGGCCCCAGGCCACCGCCAAATTCCAGATTGGCCGCGCGCCAGGGCTTGCCTCGCCGCGGGCCGCCGGCGGCGCCTTCACGCCACCCGAGTTGGCCAAGCTGTACAACTTCCCGGCCGGCCTGGACGGCAGCGGCCAGTGCATCGCGATCATCGAATTGGGCGGCGGTTCGCGGCCCGCCGATGTGACCGCCTATTTCAAGGGCTTGGGCTTGCCCGTGCCCAAGGTCAAGATCATCTCGGTCGACCACGCCAAGAACCGGCCCAGTACGCCCGACGGCGCCGATGGCGAGGTCATGCTCGATATCGAAGTGGCCGGTGCGATCGCGCCGCACGCCACCATCGCCGTCTATTTCGCGCCGAATACCGACCGAGGCTTCCTCGACGCCGTCACCACGGCGGTGCACGACAAGGTCAACCGGCCCTCGGTGATTTCGATCAGCTGGGGCGCGGCCGAGGTGCATTGGACGCAGCAAGCGATGGCCGCCTTCGAGCAGGCCTTCACCGACGCGGCCGCGATGGGCGTGACGATCTGCTGCGCGGCGGGCGACAACGGTTCCAGCGACGGCGAGGCCGACGGCGCGCCGCACGTCGACTTTCCCGCCTCGGCGCCGCACGCGCTTGGCTGCGGCGGCACCCGCCTCGTGGTCGGGCCGGGCGGCGCGCTCAGCGAAACGGTGTGGAACGCCGGCCCGCAAAGCGCCACCGGCGGCGGCTACAGCACCCAGTTCCCGGTACCGGCCTACCAGGACGCGCTGGGCGCAGCCTGGACCGGACGCGGGGTGCCCGACGTGGGCGGCAACGCCGATCCCGCCAGCGGTTACCAGGTACGGGTCGACGGCCAGCAGTTCGTGATTGGCGGCACCAGCGCGGTGGCGCCTTTATGGGCCGGCCTGATCGCTCTGCTCAATCAAGGCTTGGGCGCGCCGGTCGGCTTTCTTCACCCGCTGCTGTATGGAGCGCTGGCCGGCAAAGGCGTCACGCGCGACATCACGCAAGGCGACAATGGCGCCCAGCCCGCACAAGCCGGCTGGGACGCCTGCACCGGCTGGGGCGTGCCCGACGGCCAGCGCCTGCTCGATGCCTTGGGCGGCAAGGCCGGCTCGGCAGGAACGTGATGCGTGAAATCGTCAAAGCGCGTCGCGCGCGAAGATAATGTGGCCGGCGCGAATGGTGCATGCCACATCCGCAAAGCCTTTCATATCCGCCGCGGGATCCGCTCTGAGCACCACCAGGTCGGCCGCCATTCCCGGCTCGATACGGCCGCGCACCGCGTCCTTGCGCCAGCGTGCGGCGGGCGCGGTTGTCAGCGAGGCCAGGACCTGCATGGGCGTCATGCCCGCGCGCGCCATCAGGACGTACTCGTCGGTGGGGTCGAAATCGCTCATGTATCCCACGTCGGTGCCGAAGAGAACCTGGCCGCCGGCGTCCGCGAAGGCTTTGCCCGTCGAGCCGATGCGTCTCGTCGACCGCGGCACGCGCAATTTGCACGTCCATGCGGCGTATCTCGCCCTGGCCCATGGGAGACGCAACAAAGAGTTTTGTGCCGTTGGCGCCGTGCGCGAAGTTTTGGCGCACGATCAGGACCGCTTCTTCCGATGTCGCCGGTTGCGGCAACTGCCACAGCAGCTCCGCCGGCAGGTCGCGAAGGTAGATCGGAATCCCGTTGCGGGGATACAGCGGCAAGCCGGATGTCAGTGGTCTTGATGCCATCGAACAGGACTGCAAAGGATTGAAGATAGAAGGCGCGGAACTGCACCTCGTCATAGCTGAAGCGCCCAGCGCGGTAAAGGGCGATCAAGCCGTGTGCCTGGGCCCATAGCGTCATCGCGAAATCCCACGGATCGCCTTCGCGCAGCAGCCTGCGGCGTATGCCTTCGGTCAGCAGGTCCGCCACCACGTTGAGCGTCGGCGAAAGCCGCGCACGGAAGTCTTCGGGGAAGCGGCGCGCGTCCTCGCGCGCGAACGAAAAGCTGTAGTCGAATAGATGCCGATGCTGCAAGGCGTAGTCGAGATAATTCTCCATCGAATGCAGCAGACCATGCATCAGGTCGGGATGCCGGGCGTGCGGAAGCCACTCCTGCGCCACCTCGGTAAAGGCATCGTCGGAGATGCGCTTCAACAGCGCCTCGCGGTTGGAAAAATGGCGGTAGATCGCCATCGGCGTAATGCCTACCGCTTCGGCCACGCGCCGCATGCTTACCGCGCCGGCCCCTTCGCGCTCAAACAACTTGCGGGCGGCGCCGAGAATTTTCTGTCGAGTGCTTCGAGCGGCCATGTATACATCGCATACACGGCTGATCCGATTGTCAATCCAGTCAAGAAATGCGCGCGCTGCGGCGAGCGCAAGGAGGTCGACCACAAGAGCGTGCCGCGCTCACCCAGCGCCGGCGGCCGCCTCGCCTGCGCTTGACGGCGGCGCCGCACCCTCGAGGTAGTGCAAGGTGAAGCGGTTGCGCCCGCTGCGCTTGGCACTATACAGCGCGGCGTCGGCGGTCGTCATCAGGGCC
>DASRXO010000500.1:0-8859 GCA_035654095.1 Telluria sp. | reverse complement strand
GCGCGCGCCGGCTGGCGCCGCTGCTGCTGCTGTTGCCGCTGTCGCTGGCATGGGCCGCGGGCGCGCACGTGCAGGCCGCCGCGGCGGCCGACGCGGCGCTGGCGCACAAGCGCGTGCTGTACCTGGCGCCCTACGGTTTCGGCCGCGTCGGGCTCGACACCTTCACCCGCACCTACGTCAATGCGATGGCGGCCGGCGGCGTCGAGGCCGAAAACGTCATGGTCGAATTCCTCAACCTGAACCGGAGTGCCGGCCCCGCCTACCGCGCCAAGCTGCGCGACCTGCTGCTGCTCGAATACGGCGCCCGGCCGCCCGACCTGATCGTCGCGATCCAGCAGCCGGGCCTCGATTACGCGCTCAATGAATTGCGCGAGCTGGCGCCCGGCGTGCCGATCGTATCGGCCAACGCCGAGGCGCCGGCCGCGCAGGCGCTGGGCAGCCATCCGCTGCTGCAGCAATCGGCCCAGGTCGACGTGGCGCGCACCCTGAGCCAGGCGCTGGCCCTGTTTCCGGATACCGAAAGGGTGGTGTTCGCGCTGGGCACCGGGCCGGCCGACCAGTTGAGCAAGCGCCAGGCCCAGGCCGCGCTGGCCGCCATGCCGCGCCGCCTGGCCGTCGAATTCACCGACCGGCTGACCGCGCCGGCGATGCTGGAGCGGGTCGCGCAGCTGCCGCCGCACACCCTGCTGGTGATCGCCACCGTCAACCGCGACGCCGCCGGTACCCCGGTCAATCCGTCCGAGATCGCGATGCGCATGGCGCAGCTGGCGAATGCGCCGGCCTTCGCCTTGTACAGCACCACGATGGGCAGCGGCGCCTTGGGCGGCGCGGTACTGCACATCGAACGTCTGGCGCAGCAGCTGGCGGTCTTGTCGCTGCAGCTGCTCGACGGCAGCCGCACGCTGGCGCCCGGCATCAGCGCGGCGCCGGCGGCCGGCACCAGCATGTACGACTGGGCCCAGCTGCAACGCTGGAAGGCCGATCCCGCCGTGCTGCCGGCCGATACCATCTTCCTCAATCGCCCGCCCTCGCTGTGGGAGCAGCACCGGGTCCCGGTGCTGGCCGCCGGCGCCGCCTTCCTGGTGCTGAGCGCGCTGGTGCTGGCGCTGTTGGGCCAGCGCCGCCGCCTGCTGCTGGCCGAGGCGCGCAGCCGCGAGAGCGAGCAGCGGTTCCGGGTGCTGGTCGAACACGCGCCCGAGGCGATCCTGGTGTACGACCTCGATCTCAAGCGCTTCGTCGACGCCAACAGCAAGGCCGAGCGGCTGTTCGCCTGCAGCCGCGACGAGCTGCTGGCGTCCGGGCCCGAGCGCTTCTACCCGCCGGACCAGCCGGACGGCCTGGCGCCGCACACCAGCGTGCGCCGCAACGCCCAGCGCAGCGCGGCCGGCGAGCAGGTGGTGATCGAACGCGCGGTGCGCGCGCTCGACGGCCGCTGCTTCCCCTGCGAGGTGAGCCTGGTGCACATGCCGGCCGCCGGGCGCCGCCTGCTGCGCAGCGGCTTCGTCGACATCAGCGAACGCAAGCGCGCGGAACAGGAATTGCGCCAGCACCGCAACCATCTGGAAGAACTGGTGCAGCAGCGCACCGCCGCGCTGTCGGTCGCGCTGCGCGACGCCGAGGCGGCCAATCGCGCCAAGAGCGTGTTCCTGGCGAATATGAGCCACGAACTGCGCACCCCGCTCAATTCGGTGATCGGCTTTTCGCGCATGATGGCGCAGGCGGCCGGCATGGGCGGCGAGGACAAGCGCAATCTCGAGATCATCCACCGCTCCGGCCATCACCTGCTTACGCTGATCAACGACATCCTCGAACTGTCGAAGGTCGAGGCCGGGCGCGTGGTGCTGCAGCCGGAGGCGGTCGGCCTCGACGGCCTGCTGGCCGAAGTGCTCGAGATGATCCGGGTGCGCACCGCCCAGACCGGGGCCGAGCTGGTGCTGGCCTGCGGGCCGCTGCCGCCGGTGGTGCGGGCCGATGGCGCCAAGCTGCGCCAGGTACTGCTCAACCTGTTGTCGAACGCCGCCAAGTTCGCCGGTGCCGGCCGCATCACGCTGGCGCTCGATGCGCGCTGCAGCGGCGACGACTGCACGCTGGCGTTCAGCGTGCACGACACCGGGATCGGCATCGCGGCGGCCGACCTAGAACGCATCTTCGAGCCCTTCGTGCAGGCCGACACCGCCGCCACCCAGGCCGGCACCGGCCTCGGGCTGACCATCTCGCGCGAATTCGTGCGCCTGATGGGCGGCGAACTGCGGGTCCGCTCGCAGCCGGGCGCCGGCTCCGAATTCAGCTTCACGATCCCGGCGCGGATCGAGCGCGAGGCGCGTCCGGCGGCGCTGCCCGATCCGCGCGTCGCGCCGCTGGCGCCGCACCAGCAGGGCCGCGCGGTGCTGGTGGTGGACGACAATGCCGATTGCCGCCAGCTGCTGCGCGGCTTGCTGGCGCCGCTCGGATTCCGGGTGACCGAGGCGGCCGGCGCGGCCGAGGCGATGGCCGCGCTGACCGCCGGCGGCGCCGAACTGGTACTGCTCGACTGGCGCATGCCGGGCATGGACGGGCTGGCGCTGGCGCGCTGGGTGCGCGCCCAGCCCGGCCTGGCGCAGCCGCGGGTGGTGATGCTGACCGCCTCCGCTTTCGAGGAAGAGCGGCGCGAGGCGCTGGCCGCCGGCGCCGACGATTTCCTGCGCAAGCCGGTGGAATACGACAAGCTGCTGGCGGTGCTCGAACAGCAGCTGCAGCTGCGCTTCGTGCGGCGCGAGGCGCCCGCGGCCGACACTGCGGCGTGCGGCGCGCTGGAGGCCGGCGAACTGGCGCAGCTGCCGCCCGCCGTGCGCGCCGGCCTGATGCTGGCGGTGCGCGAACTGGACCTGGGGCGCGCCGCCGCCATGCTCGACGCGTTGCCGCCGGCGCTGGCGCCGCTGGCCCTGCGCATCCGCGCCATGCTCGACGCCCACCAATACCAGCCCTTGTGGCAGATGCTGCACGACTTGCAGCCGGTGGCGCAATGAAAGGGCGGCCATGCCTGTCCTGAACCGTTTGCGCCTGCCGGCGCGCCGCTTGTCGATCGCGCTGGTGGCCAGCGTGGCGCTGGCGACCGTCGTCACGCTGGTGTTGCTGACCTTCGCGGTGCTGTTCTATAGCGCCGAACGCGACGAGCGCTGGGACGCGCTGCGGCGCGAACTGGCGATCAGCGCCGACCAGCTGGCGGTATCGGCCGCACTGCCGGCCTGGAATTTCGACGACAGCCAGCTCGTCGCCATCATGAAGAGCGGGATGAACCACCGCGACCTGTATGCCAGCGTGCTGGCGGGCGCCAACCAACGCAGCCATGTGCTGCTACGCGACGCCAACGGCCAGCTGGTGGAGGCCGCGGCGGCGCCGGCGGCCGACGGCCTGCTGGTCGAAACCCGCACGGTGCGGGTGGGCGGCCAGGCGATCGGCGCGGTCAGCGTGTACGCCACCCCGCGCTTCCTGCTCGAAGACCTGCGCCAGCGCCGGCTGGCGATCGTCGGCATGATCCTGGTGCTCGACATCGCGCTGGTGTTCTCGGTCTACCTGCTGGTCTGGCACCTGATGCTCAAGCCGATCAAGGCGGTCGGCGATTACGCCGCCGCGGTCAAGGCCGGCGGTGCCGGCGGCGGCCCGCACAAGGCGCTGTTCGTGGGCGAGATCGGCACTCTCAGCGAATCGATCCGGGCCATGGTGACGCTGCTCGACAGCCGCTACACGGCGCTGCGCGAGAGCGAGGAGCGGCTCAGCATCGCGACCCACGCGGCCCACATCGGCATCTGGGACTGGGACATCGTCACCAATGAGCTGGTGTGGGACGAGCAGATGTACCGCCAGTACCGGGTGCGCAAGGAAGACTTCGGCGGCGCCTACGAAGCCTGGACCCGCACGGTGCTGCCGGAAGACCTGCCGCGCGCGAGCGCCGCCATCATGCAGGCGCTGCGCGGCGAATGCGAGTACGTCAGCGAGTTCCGGATCGCCTGGCCGGACGGCTCGATCCGCCATATCGCGGCCGAGTCGCTGACCTTCCGCGACGCCGCCGGCCGCGCCCTGCGCATGGTGGGCGTCAATTACGACATCACCGAGCGCACCCAGGCGCAGGCCGAGCTGCTGCGCCACCGTAACCACCTGGAGGAACTGGTGGCCGAGCGCACCGCCGCGCTGTCGGTCGCGGTCAAGGAGGCCAAGGCCGCCAGCCGCGCCAAGAGCATGTTCCTGGCCACTATGAGTCACGAGCTGCGCACCCCGCTCAATTCGGTGATCGGCTTCTCGCACCTGATGCAGGGCTCGGCCACCATGTCGGCCGACGAGAAGCACAATATGGCGATCATCCACCGCTCGGGCCAGCACCTGCTCACGCTGATCAACGACATCCTCGAACTGTCGAAGGTCGAAGCCGGGCGCCTGACGCTGCAAAGCACGGCCTTCGATCCGCGCGCCATGCTGCGCGACGTGCTCGACATGGTGCGCCCGCGCGCCGACCAGAACGGGCTGGCGCTGGCGCTCGACATCGACGGCGTGCCGCACGCGGTGCGCGCCGACGCTGCGCGCCTGCGCCAGGTGCTGCTCAACCTGTTGTCGAACGCGGTCAAGTTCGTCGAGCAGGGCAGCGTGACGCTGGAGCTGCGCGGGCGCGCGCTGGCCGATGGCCGCCACGCGCTGGCGTTCGCGGTGCGCGACACCGGGGCCGGCATCGCGCCGGCCGACCAGGCCCGCATCTTCGAGCCCTTCGTCCAGGCCGAGGGCGGCGCCAGGGAAGGCACCGGGCTGGGGCTGACCATCGCGCGCGAATTCGTGCGCCTGATGGGCGGCCGGCTCGAACTCGACTCGGCGCCCGGCGCCGGCTCGGTATTCCGCTTCACGATCGAGGCCGAGGCCGCGCCGGCCGCCGCATCCGATGCGGCCGAGGTGGTGGCGCTGGCGCCCGGCCAGCACGGCCGCCGCATCCTGCTGGTCGACGACAAGGAGGAGGGCCGCAAGCTGCTGGCCGCGATGCTGGCGCCGCTCGGCTTCGCGCTGTCGGAGGCGGCCGACGGCCATGCGGCGCTGGCGGCGGTGGCGGCCGAACGGCCCGACCTGGTGTTCATGGACTGGCGCATGCCCGGCCTCGACGGCCTGGAAGCGACCCGCCTGTTGCGCGCCGGCGCCGGCTGGCAGCCGAAGGTGGTGATGCTGACCGCCTCCGCCTTCGAGGACGAGCGCCAGCAGGCGCTGGCGGCCGGCGCCGACGCCTTCCTGCGCAAGCCGGTCGAATGCGACAAGCTGTTCGACACGATCGAGGGCCTGCTCGGCCTGCGCTTCACGCGGCGTGGCGCGCAGGCCGCGCCGCACGACGCCGAGGCGCTGTCGGAAGCGGACTTGCGCGATCTGGCGCCGGACCAGCGCGCGGCCCTGCGCGGCGCGCTGCAGGAACTGAACCTGGGCCGGGTCGGCCAGTTGCTGGCGCCGCTGCGCGCCGGCCATCCGCGGCTGGCGGCCGGCATCGAACGCATGCTGGCGCGCCACCAGTATCCGCAGTTGTGCGGCCTGATCGACGCCGCCGAACGCGGCGAGGAGGCGGCATGAACGACGCCGGGGAAGTGCTGGTGGTGGAAGACACCCCGGCCTCGCTCAAGCTGCTGGCCGACCTGCTGGGCGTGGCCGGCTATGCGGTGCGCCAGGCGCCGAACGGCGAACTGGCGCTGTGGAGCGCGCAATCGCGGCCGCCCGAGCTGGTCCTGCTCGACGTACGCATGCCCGGCATCGACGGCTTCGAAGTGTGCCGCCGCCTGAAGCAGGACCCGGCGCTGCGCGCGATCCCGGTGATTTTCCTGTCGGCCCAATTCGACACCGACGACAAGGTGCGCGGCTTCCAGGCCGGCGCGGTCGACTTCATCGGCAAGCCTTACCAGGCCGAGGAAGTGCTGGCGCGCGCCCGCGTGCACATCACGCTGGCGCGTACCCGGCACGCGCTGTCGGACGCGAACGCCGAGCTGAGCGCGGCCCTGGCGCAGCTGCGTTCGGCGCGCGATGAAGTGCTGCGCGCCGAACGGCTGGCGGCGCTGGGCGCGATGGTGGCCGGCGTGGCGCACGAATTGAATACGCCGATCGGTAACGGGCTGCTGGCCGCCAGCACGCTGGCCGAGCGCACCGCCGGCTTCGCGCAGCGCGCGGCGCAGGGCTTGCGCCGCTCGGAGCTGGACGGCTTCCTGGCCGATGCCGGCCGGGCCGCCGAGCTGCTGGTGCGTAACCTGAGCAAGTCGGCCGAGCTGATCGCCAGCTTCAAGCAGGTGGCGGCGCGCCAGGCCAGTTCGCTGCGCCACCGCTTCGACCTGGCGCAGCTGTGCGCCGACATGGGCGCCCAGCTGGCCTCGTCGTTCCGCGACAGCGGGGTCGTGCTGCGCATCGCCGCCGCGCCCGGGATCGCGATGGACAGCTATCCGGGCGCGCTGTGCCAGGTGTTCAGCCAGCTGGCGCTGAACGCGCTGCTGCATGCCTACGGCGCGGGACGCGGCGGCGAGGTCGCGCTCGAAGCGCATGCCGACGCCGGCGGCCAGGTCGTGTTCAGCGTGAGCGACGACGGCGCCGGCATCGCGCCCGAGCACCTCGACCGCATCTTCGACCCCTTCTTCACCACCAAGCTGGGGCAGGGCAGCGGCGGCCTCGGACTGCATATCGTGCATAACCTGGTGGCCAATGTGCTGGGCGGCGCGATCGCCGCCGTCAGCCGGCCCGGCCACACCCAATTCACGCTGCGCATCCCGCGCAGCGCACCGCAACTTGGAACCCCCTTTGGAAACCACCATGATGTTGATGCAGCCTGACACGCTGCCGGCGCCGACGCGCGGCGAGATCCTGATCGTCGAGGACACCCCGGCTTCGCTCAAGCTCCTGAGCGACCTGCTGGGCGAAGCCGGCTACTACGTGCGCCAGGCGCCGAACGGCGAGCTGGCGCTGTGGACCGCCGCCACCCGCCCGCCGGAACTGATCCTGCTCGACGTGCGCATGCCCGGCATCGACGGCTTCGAAGTGTGCCGCCGCCTGAAGCAATCGGAGCGCCTGAAGGACGTGCCGGTGATCTTCCTCTCGGCCCAGCACGACACCGACGACAAGCTGCGCGGCTTCGAGCTGGGCGCGGTCGACTTCATCGCCAAGCCGTTCCAGGCCGAGGAGATCCTGGCGCGCACCGACACCCACGTGCGCTTGGCGCGCGCCCAGCGCGCGCTGGCCGAGGAGCGCGCCACGCTCGAATTGCGGGTCGGCGAGCGCACCGCGCAACTGGCCGACACCGCGCGTCGGCTCGAGGCCGAGCTCGAACGCCGCCTGGCCAACGAGGAGAGCCTGCGGCTGGCCGGCCAGGTGTTCGATGCCACGCTCGACGCGATCTTCGTGACCGACACCGAGGGTATCATCGTCACCGTCAACCCGGCCTTCACGCGGGTGACCGGCTACAGCGCCGAGGAAGTGATCGGCCAGCCGCCGGCGCTGCTGCGCGAGGGCTTCGAGGACGAGGCGATCTACGGCGCGTTGCAGCAGTCGCTGGCCAGCGCCGGCCACTGGTCGGGCGAGCTGGTACACCGCCACAAGAACGGCAGCACCTATCCGGGACTGCTGAGCGTCTCGGCTGCGCGCGACGCCCAGGGCGCGGTGCGCAATTACGTCGGCGTGTTCATGGACCTGAGCGAGCGCAAGGCCGAGCAGCACCTGATCGACTTCCTGTCCTATCACGACGCGCTGACCGGCCTGCCCAACCGCGCGCTGGCGCGCCAGCGCTTCAGCCAGGGCCTGGCGGGCTGCCGCGAAGGCCAGCAGATGGTGGTCATGTGCCTCGACCTCGACCGCTTCAAGAGCATCAACGATTCGCTCGGCCATCCGCTGGGCGACCGCGTGCTGCAGGCGGTCGCGGCCTACCTCGGCTACTGCGTGCAGGAGGGCGACACCGTGTCGCGCCAGGGCGGCGACGAGTTCCAGCTGATCCTGCCGGATGCGATTGGGCTGGAGCGCACGCGCGGCGTGGCCGACTGCATCCTGGCCGGCCTGCGCAGCGAGCTGCAAGTGGACGGCATGCAGGTGGCGCTGACCGCCAGCATCGGCATCGCGGTCGGCCCCAACGACGGCGCCACGCTCGACGAATTGGTGCGCAACGCCGACACCGCGCTGGTGCGGGTCAAGCAGACCGGCCGCAATAGCTACTCGTTCTTCACCGAGAGCATGAACGCCGACCTGCGCGACAAGATGGCGATCCACACCCAGCTGCGCGGCGCCATCGCGCACGGCGAATTCGAAGTGGTCTACCAGCCGCAGATGTCGCTCAAGAGCGGCGCGATGGTGGGCGCCGAGGCGCTGCTGCGCTGGCAGAATCCGGTGCTGGGCGCGGTGCGGCCGGACCGCTTCATTCCGCTGGCCGAGGAGTTCGGCCTGATCGGCGAGATCGGCGACTGGGTGCTCGATACCGTGTGCGCCCAGATCGCGCTGTGGCGCGCGCTGGGCCATGCCGACATCAAGGTCGCGGTCAACCTGTCGGCGCGCCAGTTCGAGGACAGCTGCACCGTCGACTTCGTGCTGCAGACCCTCGAACGCCACGGCGTGCCGGCCTCCTGCCTCGGGCTCGAGATCACCGAGGGCACGGTGATGGGCGATCCGCACAAGGCCGGCGCCGCGCTCAAGCGCCTGAAGGACATCGGCGTCTCGATTTCGCTCGACGACTTCGGCACCGGCTATTCGAGCCTGGGCTACCTGAAGCGCTTCGCGATCGACACCCTGAAGATCGACAAGTCCTTCGTCGACGACGTGACCGACAATCCGGCCGACGCGGCGATCGCGCTGTCGGTGGTCTCGCTCGGCCACAACCTGAACATGAAGGTGATCGCGGAG
>DASRXO010000499.1:0-6025 GCA_035654095.1 Telluria sp. | reverse complement strand
CGCTGGACCCCGATCATCCGTCGATGCTGGAGATCGGCAGCGTGCAGGGCATCCTGTCGGCGGCGCAGTGGAATGTGGTGGAGTTCCACACCCAGAACGCGGTGGGCAAGGCCTACCGGACCCCGAACCGCATGGTGTTCGACCTCGATCCCGGCGAAGGGGTCGAATGGCGCACGATGCAGGAGGCGGCGCAGCTGATGCAAGCCCTGCTCGACGAGCTGGGACTGCCGGCCTTCCTGAAGACCAGCGGCGGCAAGGGCCTGCATGTGGTGGTGCCGATCAAGCAGGAGTACGACTGGGATACGGTGAAGGATTTTTCGCAGGCGATCGTGCGCCATCTGGCGACGACGCTGCCGGACCGTTTCGCGTTCAAGAGCGGGCCGCGCAACCGGGTGGGCAAGATCTTCGTCGACTACCTGCGCAATGGGCAGGGCGCGACCACCGCTTGCGCGTGGTCGGCGCGCGTGCGGCCCGGACTGGGCATCTCGGTGCCCCTGGCGTGGGATGAGTTGATGGGCCTGAGGGCCGGCGACCAGTGGAATGTGCACAACGCCCACACGCGGCTGGACCGGGGCAACGAGCCGTGGTCGGGCTACGCCAAGGCCGCGCGCAGCCTGGCCAAGCCGATGAAGCAATTAGGCTGATCGCGCGGGCACCGAAAAGCCGCGTCGTCCTCGCGAAAGCGGGGACCCATACTTGGCCTGATGCGCGGCAAAGTATGGGTTCCCGCCTGCGCGGGAACGACGGGTCCTTGATGACGATCTCACGCGTCCTCGTTCTTCACGATCCCGCGCAGGTTCAGCGCAATCAGGCCGACCTGCAGCGCGATCAAGGCCCAGGCATCGTCGCCCCAGCCCCAGGCGATCCACAGCAGGTTGCCGACGATGAGCGCCCAGAACGCCAGCACGCGCCGCTGCGCCTGGCGCGACGCCATCCACCATGAAGCGAGCAAGCTGACGCCCATCGCCGGCCATTCGAGCATGGCGAGGAAGTCGTCCATGCCCCGGCTCAGGCGGACTTGCGGCGGCTGCTGGCCGACGCGGCGCGTTTGGCCGGCGCACGCTTGGCCGGCGCGCTGCTGCTGGCGCGGGTGCCGTGTTTGGCGGCGGCCGCCTTGCGCGCCGGTTTGCGCGGCGCTTCTTCCTCGTCGTCCCGGTCCGCCTTGTCGTTGGCCGCCGTGCCCCTGGCCGGCTTCTTGCCGATGCTTTGCTGGAGCAGCGACACCAGGTCGATCACGTTGCTGGACGGCGCGCTGCGCTTCTCCGGTCCCGGCATGGTGATGGTCTTGGTTTCCTTCGCCTTGATCTTGCGCTCGACCAGCGCCATGACGTCTTCGCGGTAGCTGTCGTGGTACTGCTCGGGCTTCCATTCTTCGCTCATACCTTCGACGAGGGCCATCGCCATCTTCAGTTCCTTGTCGTTGATCGAGGCCGCCTTCGCCTTCGCGCTCGGGATCTTGAGTTCGTCCGTGGCGCGGATCTCGTCGGCGTAGCGCAGGGTGTTGAGCACGATGGCGTCGCCCACGCAGACCAGCGCCGCGAGGTGCTGCTTGACGCGGATGACCACCGTCGCGATGCCGACCTTGCCGCTTTCCTTCAGCGTTTCGCGCAGCAGGGCGTAGACCTTGTCGCCGCCCTTGCCGGGCGCGAGGTAGTAGGGCTGCTCGTAGTACAGCAGCGGCACCTGCTCGGCGTCGACGAAGGCCAGGATGTCGATGGTCTGGGTGGCTTCCGGATTGGCGCGCCGCAGGTCTTCCTCCGACAGCACCACGTATTCGCCGTCGGTGTATTCATAGCCCTTGACGATGTTGTCCCAGCTGACTTCCTTGTCGTTGCCCTTGTTGTAGCGCTTGAAGCCCACCGGCGAAAAGTCGCGCCGGTCCAACATGGTCAGGTCCAGCGCATGTTCGCGCACCGCCGGGTACATCTCGACCGGGATGTGCACCAGCCCGAAGCTGATGGCGCCTTTCCACAAGCTGCGTCCCATGGTGTTCTCCCTGGCCTATTCGCCCACGCTGCCGGTGATCGGCAACACGATGCCGGTGATGTAGCTCGAGCACACCGACGAGGCCAGGAACACATAGGCCGGCGACAGTTCCTCGGGTTGGGCGGGGCGGTGCATATCGGTGTCCTGGCCGAACTTGGCGATCTTCTCGGCGCTTTGGTCGGCCGGGTTGAGCGGGGTCCAGACCGGGCCCGGCGCCACCGCGTTGACGCGGATGCCCTGCTCCAGCAGGTTGGCCGCGAGCGACATCGTGAACGCGTGGATCGCGCCCTTGGTGGCCGAGTAGTCGAGCAGGTGCTTGGAGCCTTTGAGCCCGGTCACCGAGCCGGTGTTGATGATCGCCGCGCCGCGCTTCAGGTAAGGCAGCACCGCCTTGGCCATGTGGAAGTAGCCGTAGATATTGGTGCGCATGGTTTCGTCGAAGCGCTCTTCGGTCAGGTCCATCAGCGAGTACGCGTGTTCCTGGAAGGCCGCGTTATTGACCAGCACGTCGAGGCGGCCGAACTGGCCGACCACCTTGTCCACCGCGTCCTTGCAGAAGGCCGCGTCCTTGACGTCGCCGGACACGGTGACGCAGCGCTGGCCCTCGGCCTCGATGCAGCGCCTGGTCTCGGCCGCGTCGTCATGTTCGTTCAGGTAAAACACCGCGACGTCGGCGCCCTCGCGCGCGAACAGCACGGCGACCGCGCGCCCGATGCCCGAATCGCCGCCGGTGACGATCGCCACCTGGCCGTGCAGCTTGCCGCTGCCCTTGTAATGCTTGGCCATGAACTGCGGCTTGAGCTCCATCTCATGCTCGTGCCCCGGCTTGCTCAGGTGCGGCTGTTGCATGGGCGGGGCAGGGTGCTCGGTGGGACCGGTCTGGACCGCCTCCTTGTTCTCTTTTTGTTGGCTGCCAGCATCCTTTTGGTCTTGTCGGCTCTGGATCGCGCGCTGCTGGTTTGCTACCTCGTCTGGATTGGGCATGATCGCCTCCTTTCATCATCGGGGCAGTATTGGCCCCGGCTGCGCAAAATGACCGTGCGCTCGCACACACATGGCGGCATTTCTGGCAAACTACGCCAACAAAAAGGAGAATGCATGAGCCAAGCGGCCGAGCGATGTGTGGGGGTGTTTTTGAGTCCCGTGGGCCAGCGGCGCATCGCTTTCCAGGCCGCGTGCGGCGAGCTGTTCGGCCGCCTGTTCCTGGCCGACGGCAGCGAGCAGGCCGCCGACCTGCTGGCGCGCCAGCCCGCCGGCCTGTTGGTGATCGACCTCGAAGGTTTCGAGCGCGGCGCGGACTTGGCCGCGCTGGGTGCCTTGCTGGCGCGGCGCGCCGGCGCCCCCACGCTGCTGATTTGCCCGTTCTCCCAAGCCGGCTGGCTGCCCGCGCTGACGGCCTTCGGCCCGGCCGCGTATGCGATCGGCCCGCTGGTCGACGCCGCGTTGCCAGCGCTGGTCGCGCAGCAGCTGGCCGCGCCAGCCGATAGCGCGGCATCGGGCGAAGCGGCCCTGCGCGCCTTGCTGGCGCTGCGTTCGCGGCTGCAGCGGGCCATGACCGGCAGCGATGAGCTGCACCGGGTGGCCGGGCAGCTGTGCGAGGCGCTGTGCGGCTGGCCGGGCGTGGTGCATGCGTCGCTGTTCCACCTGAGCGAGATGGACGACCTGCGGCTCGCGGCGCAGCATGCCAGCAAGGACTTCGACCTGGCGCGGCTGCTGCAGCGCGAAGACCGGCTGCTGCAATCGCCGCTGCGCGATGTGTTCCCCGGCGTGCTGGCCGCGGCCAGCGGCGAGATCGTGCTGCTCGACGCGCCCGAAAAAGCCGGCCACCCCGAACTGGCGATCGGCCTGCGCGAGGCCGGCGTGGCGATGGTGCTCGGCGTGCCCTTGCCGGACGCCGGCCCGGCCGCGGCGCGCGGATCGCTGTGCCTGATGTTCGAACGGGCGCGCAGTTTCACGCACGACGAACTGGCCGGCCTGGGCGAGCTCGCGCAACTGGCCGCGTTCGGCCTGCGCATGGCCGAGATGAGCCGCGAGGCCGAACAGATGCTGGGCCGCCTGACCCATCTCGCCACGATCGACGCGCTGACCGGGGTCGCCAACCGGCGCCGCGGCGAGCTGCTGCTGGAGCAGGAGATCAAGCGCGCGCGGCGCTACCGCACGCCGCTGGCGCTGATCGCGTTCGACATCGACCGCTTCCGCGATATCAACGAGCGCTTCGGCAATCCCTGCGGCGACGTGGCGCTGCGCACGGTGGCCGATGCGGCCCAGGCCACGCTGCGCGGCAGCGACGTGCTGGTGCGTTCGGGCGGCGAGGAATTCCAGGTCATCGCGCCGCACACCACGGCGATCGACGCGCTCAAGATGGCCGAGAAAATCCGCAACGCGATCGCCGCCACGCCGATCCCGGGCTGCGAGCGGCTCACCATCAGCCTCGGCGTGGCGCAGGCCGCCGAACAGGAGAGCGCCGACGCGCTGATCCTGCGCACCAACGCCGCGCTGGCGCGCGCCAAGCGGGCCGGGCGCAATTGCGTGGAACTGGCGATGCAGTGAGCGCGCCGCTTACAGCGCCTCGAGGATGGTCGCGATGCCCTGGCCGCCGCCGATGCACTGGGTCGCCAGCGCATAGCGTCCGCCTTCGCGCTGCAGCAGCGCGGCCGCCTTGCCGGTGATGCGCGCGCCGGTCGCGCCGAGCGGATGGCCGATCGCGATGCCGCCGCCATCGAGGTTGACGGTGGCCGGGTCGAGACCCAATTCGCGGATGCAGGCCAGGGCTTGCGAGCCGAAGGCCTCGTTGATCTCCACTACGTCGAGATCGCCGACCGTCAGGCCGGCGCGTTCGAGGGCCTTGCGGGTGGCGGGCACCGGTCCCATGCCCATCAGGGCCGGATCGCAGCCGACGCTCGCCATCGCCTTGATGCGGGCCAGCGGCTGCAGGCCGTGGCGGCGCGCGAAGTCCTCGCTGGTGACCAGCACCACGGCCGCGCCGTCGGTCAGCGGCGACGCGGTGCCGGCGGTGACCACGCCGTCTTCCCTGAACACCGGACGCAGGCCGGCCAGCGCTTCGCGCGTGGTGGCGGGGCGGATGCAGCCGTCTTGCGCGACCACCTCGCCTTGATCGGTGGTGACCGGCACGATCTCGGCCTGCAGGCGGCCCGCTGCGCGCGCGGCGGCGGCCTTGCGGTGCGAATCGCAGGCCAGTTGCTCCTGGTCGGCGCGCGCGACTGCGTAGCGCTGCGCCACGTTCTCGGCGGTCATGCCCATCGCGATGTAGGCGTCGCTATGTTCCAGCAGCCAGGGGTTGGGCGAGAAGTTGAAGCCGCCCTGCGGCACCATGGTCATCGATTCGACGCCGACGCACAGGTAGGCCTCGCCGAGGCCCGCCTCGATCTGGGCCGCGGCGATGTGGATGGCCGACATCGACGAGCCGCAAAAGCGGTTGACGGTCATGCCGCCCAGTTCCTGCGGCAGGCCGGCCAGCAGCGACACGATGCGCGCCAGGTTGTTGCCCTGGGCGGCTTCGGGATAGGCGCAGCCGAGGATCACGTCGTCCAGCAGCGCGGGGTCGATGCCGGCGCGCGCGATCAGGCCCTGCACCACTTGCGCGGCCAGGGTGTCGGGACGGGTGGCGGCCAGCGCGCCCTTGCGCGCGAAGTGGAAGGGCGAGCGGGCGTAGGCGGAGATCAGGGCTTTCATGATGGCTTCCTCAAGCGACGGGGTGGAGGCGCGGCGCAACCAGTTCGGGCCGGCCGCCGCTGATGCGCTCCGCGCTGTCGTTGATCTGGCGCTGCGGGGTGGATGGCGCGGCGGCGCTGACCTGGTCGAGGCGCGCGATGTGCGCGTCCGGCAGGGCCAGGCGCAGCGCGCCGAGGGTGTCGTCGAGCTGGGCGCGGCTGCGCGGGCCGAGGATGGGGATCAGCGCGGTCGGCGAGTGCGCGGCCTTGTGGCGCAGCCAGGCGATGGCCACGTGCAGCGGCGGCACGCCGTGTTCGGCCGCGAGCGCCAGCACGGTGTCGAGCACCGCGGTCTCGCGCGCGGACTT
>DASRXO010000498.1:0-2135 GCA_035654095.1 Telluria sp. | reverse complement strand
GCGTGGCCGGCGCTTCGCCGCTGCAGGTGATGATGCACGTGTCGCTGCCGATGATCATGCCGGCGCTGGCGTACGCGGGCGTGCTGGTGTTCTTCCTCGGCTTCGAGGTATTCGGGCTGGTGCTGGTGCTGGGCGACCCGGAAGGCCACCTGGTGCTCGCGACCTACCTGTACAAGCTGACCAACAAACTGGGCACGCCGTCCTATCACCTGATGGCGGCGGTGGCGGTGTGCCTGGTGATGGTGACCATGCCGCTGGTGATGCTGCAGCGCTGGCTGCTCAAGTCGTCCAACAAATATATATCGATCAAGGGCAAGGGCGCGCGCCAGAAGGCGATGCCGCTGGGGCGCTGGAAGTGGCTGGCGTTCGCGCTGCTGGCCGGCTGGCTGGTGTTCACCATCGTGCTGCCGCTGTCGGGCATCGTGCTGCGTTCCTTCGTCGAGTACTGGGGCGAGGGCGTGAAGCTGGCCGACGTGCTGACCTTGCAGCACTTCCGCGACATCGCCGAGCAGCCGTCGCTGATGCGCGGGATCTTGAATACGGTGCTGATCGGCGTGGTCGGCGGCGCGCTGGCGGTGATCTGCTACAGCGCCATCGCGCTGGCGATGCACCGCAAGCCGGACGGCATCACGCGCCTGCTCGACTACAGCGTGCTGGTGCCGCGCGCGATTCCGGGGCTGCTGGCCGGCCTGTCCTTCCTGTGGGTGTTCCTGTTCGTACCGAGCTGGCTCGATGGACTGCTCAAGGCCATGGACAACGGCGCCGCCGTGTGGCTCAGCGAGCACCTGATTCCGGCGCTGCGGGCGGTGCGCTCGACCATCTTCGCCTTGTGGCTGGCGTATTCGGTGGTGTGGCTGGCGTACGGCATGCGGCTGATCTCGACCGCGCTGCTGCAGGTCGGTCCCGAATTGGAAGAAGCGGCGCGCGCGGTCGGCGCCAGCCGCGGCCAGGTCACGCGCGACGTCACGCTGCCGCTGATCCGGTACGGTTTGCTGGGCGCGTGGCTGATGGTGTTCCTGATTTTCGAGCGCGAGTATTCGACCGGCGTGTACCTGCTGTCGCCGGGGACGGAAGTGATCGGCGCGATGCTGGTGTCGCTGTGGGCGGGCGGATCGACCGACCTGGTGGCGGCGCTGTCGTTCATCAACATCGCGCTGGTGGCGATCGGCCTCGGCATCGCGCTGCGTTTCGGCGTCAAGCTGCACAACTAAAAAATCACAACGAGACCTGATCATGAATGAATTATCCGTCAACGAACTGCACCTCGACTACGGCAGCGGCGCGCACGCCAACCCGATCCTGAAGGGCGTGTCGATGCATCTGCGGCGCGGCGAAGTGGTGGCGCTGCTGGGGCCATCGGGCAGCGGCAAGACCACGCTGCTGCGCGCGGTGGCCGGCCTCGAAAGCCCGAAGGCGGGCAGCATCGACATCGGCGAGCGTCGCGTGTTCGACGGCGCGCGGGGATTCGAGATGCCGGCCGAGCAGCGCAACCTCGGGCTGGTGTTCCAGTCGTATGCGCTGTGGCCGCACAAGACCGTGTACGACAACGTCGCGTATGGCCTCAAGCTGCGCAAGATGGCGGCGCGCGAGATCGAGGCCAAGGTCAACGACGTGCTGTCGCAGCTGGGGCTGGGGCAGTTGGGCGCGCGCTTTCCGCACCAGCTGTCGGGCGGGCAGCAGCAGCGAGTCGCGATCGCGCGTGCGCTGGTGTATAACCCGCCGGTGATCCTGCTCGACGAACCGCTGTCGAACCTCGACGCCAAGCTGCGCGAAGAAGCGCGCGCCTTCCTGCGCGAGCTGATCGTGCGGCTCGGTTTGTCGGCGCTGATGGTCACGCACGACCAGGCCGAGGCGATGGCGATTTCGGACCGCATCCTGCTGCTCAATAACGGCAAGATCGAGCAGCAGGGTACGCCGCAAAGCATGTACGAGACGCCGGACACGCTGTTCACCGCCGAGTTCATGGGCAGTAACAACCGCTTGCCGGGGAAGGTCGCGCGCCGCGAGGGCAGTGCGGTGACGCTCGAGGTCGACGGCGTGCGGATGCGGGGCACGGCGCGCGGCGTCAACACCGGCGCCGACGTCGCGCCGCTGATTCGGGTGGAGGAAGTGAAGATCAGCGCGAGCGCGGTCGA
>DASRXO010000497.1:0-4600 GCA_035654095.1 Telluria sp. | reverse complement strand
CCATGAGCCGACGGTGGCGGTGGCGCGCGAAGTGATCGAGAAGTACGGCGACCTCAAGGGCGAGGCCGCGTCGAACCCGGTCGGCACCGGCCACTACCGGCTCGGCCAGTGGGTGCGCGGCAACCGCATCGTCCTCGAACGCAATCCCGACCACCTGCCCGAAATCTGGGACTTCAAGGGCAACGGCACGCCCGAGGACGAGCGCATCATCGCCCAGATGAAGGGCAAGCCGATGCCGCAGATCGACCGCATCGAGATCACCGTGATGGTCGAAGACCAGTCGCGCTGGCTGTCGTTCCAGAGCGGCGGCACCGACCTGTTCTGGCTCGACGGCCCGCTCGCGCCGAAAGCCCTGTTGGACGGCAAGCTGCGGCCCGAGCTGGCGGCCAGGGGCGTGCAGCTGTCGCGCCAGATCGATCCCGAAATCACCTACTACTACTGGAATATGCAGGACCCGGTGCTGGGCGGCTTCTCGAAAGAAAAGATCGCCTTGCGCCGCGCGATCGCGATGGCCCACAACATCGACGAGGAAATCGCGCTGGTCTGGAACGGCCAGGCCGAGCGGCTCGACTATCCGATTCCGCCCGGCGTGGTCGGCTACGATCCGCACTACAAGACGCTGCTGCGCTACGATCCGGCGCTGGCCAACAAGCTGCTCGACCGCTTCGGCTACAAGAAAGGCAAGGACGGCTGGCGCACCCTGCCGGACGGCAGTCCGCTGGTGATCCGCTACGTCTCGCGCAACGAAGCGAGCGGCGTGCTGCAGGCCGAAGTCTGGCGCAAGACCTACACCTCGCTCGGCATCCGGATGGAAAACGACCGCATGATTTTCAGCGACCTGCTCAAGGCCGAGCAGCTGTGCAAGACCCAGACCCGCAACTACCCGTGGGAGGCCGACTATCCCGACGGCGACAATTTCATGCAGCTGTTCTACGGCCCGAATGTGCACCAGAATAACGGCGGCTGCTATGCCGATCCCGAGTACGACAAGTTGTACGCCCAGTCGCAAAAGATGCCGGCCGGCCCGGACCGCGACGCGCTCTACCACCGCATGGCGCGCCGCATGGAAGTGGTGGGCGCCTCGCTGATCGGCTACGCGCGCTACCGCAATATGCTGGCCCAGCCGTCGGTGCTGGGCTACAAGAAGCATCCCATCCTGCACCAGGAATGGCAGTACATCGACATCGACCCATCCAAGGCGCCCGCGCACTAAGGAGACCATCCCATGTTTGCTTATATCCTCAGGCGCTTGTGGCAGATGCTGCCGACCATGGCCGGCGTCGTGCTGCTGGTGTTCCTGCTGTTTAACTGGGTCGGCGGCGACCCCGCCTACATCCTCGCCGGCAAGATGTCGAACGCGGAAGCGATCGCCAACATCCGCAAGCAGCTCGGCATCGACCAGCCGTATTACGTGCAGCTGGGGATCTTCGTGAAGCAGATCCTGACCTTCGATTTCGGCACCGCCTGGAGCACCGGCGAGCCGGTCGCGCAGATCATCGCGACCCGGCTCGGCCCCTCGCTGACGGTGCTGGTGCCGCTGACCATCCTCGAGACGTTTTTCGGCATCGCGCTGGCGCTGGCGATCGCCTTCGTGCGCGGCTCGCTGACCGACCGCATGGTGATGATCGCCTGCACCGTCGGCATGTCGATCAGCATCCTGGTCTACATCATCGTGTTCCAGTACGGCTTCGCCTACAAGCTCGGGCTGTTCCCGGTGCAGGGCTGGGGCGAGCATTTCAGCGAGAACCTGCTGCGCTATTCGACGCTGCCGATCCTGATCGGCCTCGCGGTGTCGATCGCGCCCACCTTGCGCCTGTACCGCAGCTTCGTGCTCGACGAAGCGAGCCAGGACTATGTGCGCACCGCGCGCGCCAAGGGCCTGGCCGAGCGCCGCATCATGTGGGTGCATGTGCTGCGCAACGCCGCGATCCCGATCATCACCAACGTCATGTCGAACCTGCCGGCGCTGCTGATCGGCGCCTTCCTGCTCGAACGCTTCTTCGGCATTCCCGGCATCGGGCGCGAAGTGATCCTGGCGGTCGAGCGCAGCGACTTCCCGGTGATCAAGGCGATCACCGTCTACGTGGCGGCCGCCACCATGATCTTTAACCTGCTGACCGACCTGATGTACCAGGCCGTCGATCCGCGCGTGCAACTGAAGTAAGGACCGAGTCCCGATGATGAACCAAGCAATTTCGCCGGGCCTGTGGGCGCTGGCCTGGCGCCGCCTGCGGGCCGACAAGGTGGCGATGGTCGCGCTGGCCGTGGTCGCGCTGTTCCTGCTGATGCTGGTGTTGTCGGCCAGCGGGCTGATCGCGGCCGACTGGGAAGACGAAGTCGGCGTCAACTACGCGCCGCCGACCTTTGCGGGCGGGCAGGGCGGCTTGCTGGCGGTGTCGCGCGCCGCCGCCACCGACGCGCTGCCCGACAACCCGTTCGACCCGCTGGCGGCCGACCTGCGCGCGATCAAGGCCGAGCTGGACGATAAGGACGCGCCCGCGCTCGACATGTACGGCGTGATCGATCCGCTGGCCGCCGACCTGGCCGCACTGCGCGCCGGCACGGCCAGGTCGAAGGCCAAGGCCCACATCGTCAAGCGCGAGACGCTGCCCTTCGGCGCCGACAAATGGGGCCACGACATCATCAAGAAGACCATCAAGGGCGCCGAGACCTCGATCGTGGTGGGGCTGGTCGCGGCGCTGCTGGCGGTGTCGCTGGGCACGCTGTTCGGCGCGGTCTCGGGCTACTACGGCGGCGTGGTCGACGACTTGTTCAACTGGTTCTACAGCATCTTCACCTCGATTCCCTCGATCCTGATGATCCTGACGGTGGCCGCGGTGCTGCAGCAAAAAGGCGTGATGACGATCGTGCTGATCCTCGGCCTGACCGGCTGGACCGGCCCCTACCGCCTGATCCGCGCCGAGTACATGAAGCACAAGGCGCGCGAGTACGTGATGGCGGCCGACGCGATCGGCGCCTCCGCCTGGCGCAAGATGTTCTCGCACATCTTCCCCAACGTGAGCCACGTGGCGCTGGTGCAGATGTCGATCCTGGTGGTCGGCTTCATCAAGGCCGAGGTGATCCTGAGCTTCCTCGGCTTCGGGGTGCCGGTCGGCGTGGTGTCCTGGGGCTCGATGCTGAACGAGGCGCAGAACGAACTGATCCTCGGCAAGTGGTGGCAGCTGAGCGCCGCGGCGGCCGCGATGGCGCTGCTGGTCACCGCCTTCTCGCTGTTCACCGACGCGCTGCGCGACGCGCTCGATCCGAAACTGAAATAAGGCGGCACATGATCCAGGACCCGAATATGCTGCTGCAAGTGCGCGACCTGCGCGTCAACTTCCGGCTCGACAAGAAGACCAGCTTCGAAGCGGTCAAGGGCGTTTCCTTCGACGTGCCGCGCAACGCCACGGTCGCGCTGGTGGGCGAATCGGGCAGCGGCAAGTCGGTCAGCTCGCTCGCGGTGATGGGCCTGCTGCCGCGCGAGACCACCGTCATCGACCCGGCCAGCAGCATCCTGTTCGGCGGGCGCGACCTGCTCAAGCTGTCGATCGCCGAGCGGCGCGAGATGTGCGGCAAGGACATCTCGATGATCTTCCAGGAGCCGATGTCCTCGCTCAATCCGGTGTTCACGGTCGGCTTCCAGATCGGCGAGGTGCTGCGCCTGCACATGGGCATGAACCGCAAGCAGGCACGCGCCCGCAGCCTCGCGCTGCTGGAAGAAGTCGGCATCCCCGACCCGGCGCGCAAGATCGACGCCTACCCGAGCCAGATGTCGGGCGGCCAGCAGCAGCGCGTGATGATCGCGATGGCGATCGCCTGCGAACCCAAGCTCTTGATCGCCGACGAGCCGACCACCGCGCTCGACGTCACGATCCAGAAGCAGATCATGGAGCTGATCGCCCGGCTGCAAAAGAAGCACCAGATGGCGGTGCTGTTCATCACCCACGACCTCGGGCTGGTGGGCGAGATCGCCGACCGCGTGATCGTGATGCGCCACGGCGTGGTGCGCGAGGAGGGCGAGGCGGCGCAGGTGCTGGGCCAGCCGGCCGACAGCTACACCCGGGCGCTGCTGCACTGCCGCCCGAAACTCGGCGAGCGCCCGATGCGGCTGCCGGTGATCGACGACTACCTGGACGGCAAGGCCGGCCCCGGCGTCGATCCCGGTCTTGGCCTTGCGCAGCGCCAGCGCGGCTACACGCCGGGCGAAGACAATCTGCTGGTGGTCGACAAGCTCAGCAAGAGTTTCTACCTGCGCGAAGGCCTGTTCGGCAAGCGCGAATTCAAGGCGGTCAAGGACGTCTCGTTCACCCTGCCGCGCGGCAAGACGCTGGGCGTGGTGGGCGAATCGGGCTCGGGCAAGACCACGGTCGGACTGACCCTGCTGCGCCTGCACCAGGCCACCGGCGGCAGCGCCATGTTCGAGGGCAAGGACCTGATCGCGATGCCGGCGCGCGAGTACCTGGCCTACAAGCGCCGGATCCAGATCATTTTCCAGAACCCCTACGCCTCGCTGAATCCGCGCTTCACGGTGGGGCAGATCTTGCGCGAGCCGATGCGCATCCACGGCATCGGCGCCGGCGAGGGCGAGCGCGACAAGATG
>DASRXO010000496.1:0-2058 GCA_035654095.1 Telluria sp. | reverse complement strand
CGGCGCGACGGCGCATGAATGCGCAGCCGGCCACGGCCAGGCCGAACAGCGCCAGCGACGACGGCTCAGGCACGGTCGTGGCGTTGACAACCAGATTGTCCATCGCAAGGTAATCGTAGCCGTCGTGGCTAATCGTCAGTGCGCTCAGGTTGTCAAACCCGCTTAGCACAAAGGTGTTGAAGTCATTACCAGTTTGTTTGCCGGCGTTGCTGCCCGTGTTCAGATTGACGACCTGTGTGACGGTACCTCCGCCCACCTTGTAGCCCGTCAGCGTCGCCTGTGTCACGTTCCCGTAGTCGTTCCAACGTGCCAGGTCGAGGCTGTTGACTTTGAACGGCGCCGCCGTCGCGCTGGAAATGGTGAACGTATTGTAGGCCATGAAGTAGTCGGTTCCGTTATAGGCAAGATAACTCCCGTCATTCGCGCCTGAGTATGCAGTCCCGATCAAGTAGTCATCGCTTGTGCCGACGAACGAGAAACCGTTGTCCGTGAATCCCGCACCGGGACCGAACCAAGTGTATTGGCCATAGTTGAAACTGTATCCGGGGACGTTGGTTCCGGCCAGATGATTGAAGTCGATAACGGTGGCATACGCCGTTGGGGCCAGCGAAGCGGCGGCGAGGATCAGGGTGGCGACGAGGGATTTTGCAGCATTCATGTAAAACTCTCCTGAGATTAATTCTATTGTGAAATTTAAGTTTCAAATATGTAAGCAATAGTTATGCCAGTAGGAAAGTATTGTTTAAAAACAGCAAGTTAAAGATTTCTCCCTCGTCAACTGCCGATGAGGTGTAAGGTTTCTCGACAGGCAATATCGTTTCAAGGTGATGGAAAATTTTCCACGAGGCGCTTTAGTGGTTAAACTGTGCCAACTTGTTGATAAATACTTATGAATAAATCTGCCGCGATCCTGATCGTCGATGACTACCTGCTGATCCGCACCGCGGTCAAGCAGGTGCTGTCCGAGCTGGGTTTTTACAATGTGTTCCAGGCCGATAATGGCAAGACCGCGCAAGACCTGATGCGCAAGCAGCCGATCGATATCGTGATCGGCGACTGGGGCATGCCCATCATGAGCGGGCTCGACCTGCTCAAGTGGATGCGGCGCGACGAGCGCTATTGCAAGGTCCCGTTCATGATGCTGACCGCCGAGGCCAATCCCGGCTCGGTGCGCACCGCCCTGCAGACCGGCGTCAACGCCTACATGATCAAGCCGTTCACGGTGCACAGCTTCGCCAGCAAGTTCATGACCATGATCGGGCCGGTGAAGGAGGCGCCACTGGTGTCGTCCACCATCGCCAGCGCCGACGAATTGACCCGCGGCGCACGCACCCGGCTGCTGGCGCCGTCGACGCCGAACGTGCCCGCCGCCCCGCCCGCGCCATCGGTCGCGCCGCCGCTACCCGAGGCGAACGTGATCGGCCTCGAACCGCCGATCGCCGAGCGCCTCAAGAAATGCACGGTACTGATCGTGGACGATATCCCGAGCAATATCGAAGTGCTGGCCGGCGCGCTGAAGGACGACTATGCGATCAAGGTCGCGATCACCGGCAAGAAGGCGATCGAGATCGCCAACAGCTTCCAGCTCGACCTGATCCTGCTCGACATCATGATGCCGGTGATGGACGGCTTCGAAGTGTGTCGCCGGTTGAAGGCGAACCCAAAGACGGCCGGCATCCCGATCATCTTCCTGTCGGCGCGCGACGGGGTCGACGACGTGGTCGCCGGCCTGCAGCTGGGCGCGGTCGATTACGTGTCCAAGCCGGCCGACCCGATCATCCTCAAGGCGCGCCTGTCGGCCCACCTGACCTTGTCGGCCGCGATGAGCGACTTGAAGCGCCAGAACGCGCTGCTGATCGACAACGCCCACCTGCGCGAAGACGTCGAGCGCATGACGCGGCACGACCTGAAAAGCCCGATCGCGGTGGCCTTGCAGGGCAGCCAGGCGCTGCTCGGCAGCGGCTTGAACCAGGCGCAGCGCGAGAGCGCCGAGATGATCGAAATGGCGGCCGGGAATGCGCTGGAGATGATCAACCGTACGCTCGACGTCTACAAGAT
>DASRXO010000495.1:0-3901 GCA_035654095.1 Telluria sp. | reverse complement strand
GGGCGCGTTCTCGTCCTGGCGGTAATACTTGGTCCAGGCGTCGAAGCTCGAATCGGCCACGCTCTGCTTGCCGCGCCCACTGCCGCGCAGGACGCCGCCGATGGTCTTGGCCAGCAGCTTGAGGTAAGTCTGCTCGCCGATCATGCCGCTGCGGACCAGCATCAGGTCGTCGTAATAGCTGGTGAAGCCCTCGAATAGCCACAGCAGCGGCGTGTGGGTCTCGTTCTGCAGGTCGTAGGGCGCGAACACGGCCGGCTTGATGCGCTTGACGTTCCAGGTGTGGAAGTACTCGTGGCTGCACAGGCCCAGGAATTTGACGTAACCCTCGGAGCGTTCCGGCGACTTGGGCGCGGCGCTGGTCGGCAGGTCGGCGCGCGCGCAGATCAGCGCGGTCGAGGCGCGGTGTTCGAGGCCGCCGTAGCCGTCGCCCACGGCCAAGGTCAGAAACAGGTAGCGCTCCATCGGCGCGCGCTTGGTGCGCGGCTCGAAGAATGCAATCTGGGCCTCGCAGATGGCCTTTAGGTCAGCCTGCAGGCGCGCCATGTCCAGGTTCGGCACGCGGCCCGAGATGACGATGTCGTGCGGGACCCCGTGCGCCTTGAAGCTGGCCAGCGCGAAGTCGCCCATTTCGACCGGATGATCGATCAGCTCGTCGTAGTTGGCGGCCTGGTAGCTGCCGAAGCCGTAGCGCTTGGCGCCCAGTTCGGGCAGCGCGGTGGCCACGCGCCAGGTCTTGGCGGCCGGATCCTGCGGACACTGGATGTCGACCTGGTGCGGCGCGGCTTCCTGGCCTTCGACACGCAAGAACACGCTGGTGCCGTTGAAGAAGCCGTGGGTCTGGTCGAGGTGGGCGGCACGCACCGACAAGTCCCAGGCGTAGACTTCGTAATGCACGCTGAGCGGGCCGGCGACCGGCGCGGCCTGCCACGAATGCTTATCGAGCTTGGTCAGCGCGACCGGCTTGCCGTCCGATTCGGCGCGGATGCGCACGATGTTGCGGGCGAATTCGCGGATCATGTAGCTGCCCGGGATCCAGGCCGGCAGCGTCAGGACCTGGCCGTCCGGCGATGGCGTGGCGACGCTCACGGTGAGGTCGAACATGTGGCCCGCGAGGTCCTTCGGCACGATGGCGTACTGGATGGCGGCCTGCTTCTTTGGCGTTGGCTTTTTCATAGTTTGTAGTGTAGACCGGTTTTACAGATCCGATGGCGTGTCGATGTCGCCGAAGATGCCGGCATCGGCCACTTCGACCAGCGTCACCGGCTGCGATGCGAGGATGGCGCGCGCGCCCTGGTCGCCCTCCAGCGCCAGCAGCGCATCGAGATGGCCGCGGCCGAAGCCGACCGGGTTGCCGCGCCGGCCCTGGTGCACCGGCGCCGCGATGCCGGCGCCGGCGGCCAGCGCATCGCACAAGGCGGCGATGGTGGCCGGCTGCACATGCGGCATGTCGCCCAGCGCCACCAGCCAGCCCTCGGCCGCCGGCAGCGAATGGCGCACCGCGTGCACCAGCGAGGCCGCCATGCCGCTGTCGGCGTCGGCGCAGACCGTGACCTCGCAGCCGAGCGCGCGCAAGGCCGCGGCGACGCCGCCGTCGGCCGGCCGCACCACGGCAATCACATGGGGAAGGATCGCGAGCAGGGTGCGCGCGCTGGCCACCACCACCGCATCGCCGCCGGGCAGCGGCTGCAGCAGCTTGTTGCGCGCGCCGGAAGGATCGAAGCGGCGCCCCCTGCCGGCGGCCAGCAGAATGCCGACAGGGGTCATGGCGGCGTTACGCCGTCTTGAGGTCGAACGGCAGCTTGCGCAGGCGCTTGCCGGTCAGCTTGAAGACCGCGTTGGCGAAGGCCGGCGCGAGCGGCGGATAACCCGGTTCGCCCATGCCGGTCGGCGGGTCGTTGGACGGCACGATGAACACCTCCACCTGCGGCATGTCCGGCATGCGCGCCACGGTGTACTCGCTGAAGTTGTTCTGTTCGACCACGCCGTCCTTGAGCGTGATGGCCGCGCCGGGCAAGGTGGTGCCGACGGCCATCAGGATCGCGCCCTGCACCTGCGCCTCGATCGTCAGCGGATTGACCGGCTGGTTGCAATGGATCGCGGCGGTGACCTTGTGCAGCTTGGGCACGTCGTTCGCGACCGAGGCCTCGACCACGTAGGCGACCACCGAGTCGAACGACTGGTGCATCGCCACGCCCCAGGCATGCCCCTTCGGCAGCGTCTTCTTGCCGTAGCCGGACTTGGCGACCGCCAGTTCGAGCGCGGCCAGGTGGCGCTTGCCCTTCTCGCCCAGCAGCGACTTGCGGTAGGCGACCGGATCCATGTTGGCGGCGTGCGCCGCTTCGTCGATCAAGGTCTCCATCACGAACGCGGTGTGGGTCGAACCGACCGAACGCCACCACAGCACCGGCACGTTGGCCTTGGCCGTGTGAACCGTCAGGTTGAGCGGCACCTCATACGGCTCGCCCATGCCTTCGATCGTGGTGGAATCCACGCCGTCCTTGACCATGAAGCCTTCGAACGGCGTGCCGGTGATGATCGACTGGCCGACGATGCTGTGATCCCAGGCCAGGATCTTGCCCTTGGCGTCGAGACCGATGTCGGCGCGGTGCACATACGCCGGACGGTAGTAGCCGCCCTTGATGTCGTCCTCGCGGCTCCACATCACTTTCAGCGGCCCGCTCTTGCCGGCCGCCTTGTACGCCTTCGCGACGTTGGTCGCTTCGACCAGGTAGTCCGAGGTCGGCACCGCGCGGCGGCCGAAACCGCCACCGGCCATCATCGTGTTGAGCGTGACCTGCTCGGGCTTGAGGCCCGCGGTGCGGGCGATCGCGGCGTGGTCCATGGTCTGGAACTGCGAGCCGGCCCACACCGTGCAGCTGTCGGCCTTGAGGTCGATCACGCAGTTGAGCGGCTCCATCGGCGCGTGCGCCAGATACGGGAACTCGTACACCGCCGAGATCTTCTTCGGCGCGCCGGCCAGCTTGGCGATGTCGGCCTTCCTGGCCGAGGTGCCGGCGGTCTTGGCCAGCGCGCGAAACGCCGCCATCTGCTTGTCGGTGCTGATCTTCTCGACCGCGCTGCTGTCCCAGTCGATGGCCAGCGCGTCGCGGCCCTGCTTGGCCGGCCAGTAGCCGTCGGCGATCACCGCGATGCCGCTGCCGCCACGGTCGGTCGGCACTTCGAACACGTCGATCACGCCCTTGATCGCCTTGGCCTTGGCGGCGTCGAACTTGGCGACCTTGGCGCCGAACACCGGCGGCCGCGCCACCAGCGCGACCCTGGTGTTGGCCGGCTTGAAGTCGATGCCGAACTGCTGCTTGCCGGTCGACTTGGCGCGCGCGTCGATGCGCTTGACCGGCTTGCCGATGAAGTTGAAATGCTGCGGATCCTTGAGCACGACGCTGGCCGGCATCGGCTGCTTCATCGCGGCGTCGGCCAGCGAGCCGTAGCTGGCCTTCTGGCCGGACGGTCCGGTGACGAAGCCTTTCGCGGTCTTGCACTGCTCGGGCTTGAGCTTCCATTGCTCGGCGGCCGCGGCCACCAGCATGGCGCGCGCCTTGGCGCCGATTTCGCGATACTGGGTGTAGGAGTGGGCGATGGTGCCCGAGCCGCCGGTCATCTGGATGCCGAACACCGGGTCCTTGAAGACCTCGCCGGCCGGCGCCAGCTCGCCGCGCATCTGCGACCAGTCGGCGTCGAGTTCCTCGGCGATCAGCATCGGCAGCGCGGTGTGCACGCCCTGGCCGAATTCGAGGCGGTTGACCAGCACCGTGACCGTGTTGTCCGGCGCGATGCGCAGGAAGGCGTTGGGCGCATACACCGGCTTGGCCGCTTCGGCCGCGCGCGCGAACTTGTTCGCACCGGGCAGGAAGAAGCCCAGCACCAGGCCGCCGCTCGCGAG
>DASRXO010000494.1:0-7105 GCA_035654095.1 Telluria sp. | reverse complement strand
ATGCAGCGACTCGTCGCATGCAAAACAGGCCGGATATAGAAATGCAACCTTATCCTGTCGAATCATGCAGAAAAACCTTGGCAAAAGGGAGGCGTCCATATAGAACCCATGGCGCCTATGCTTAGTGCAGGGCAAGCATGCGCGCTATGGAGAATGAAATGGACGCCTCCCGCCTGCGCGGGAACGACGTTACTGGATCACGCGCTCGTGCAGTTCGGGCGGGGCGCTCGCGTACAGCTTGACCACGGTGGAGGTGCGGGTGCCGTAGCCCGGCGTCTCGATGCAGACCGCCGACAAGTTGCGCTCCAGCTCGAGCGCGATGCCGGTGTCCGGCAGCCGCACGTCCGGCGCGCGCGTGGTGTCGGCCAGCATCTCGAAATAGGCGTCTTCGGGCGCGCCCTGGCACAGCAGGCTCGCGAACTGGGCCTTGGTGCGCACCACCTTCGGCCACGGCGAATCCAGCAAGCCGTTCGACACCCCGTAAATCCCCGGCGGCAGTTCGCGGCCGTTGCGCTCGTCGCCGGCGCCGCGGTTCGAGTACCAGTACAGGCCCGACCGGTCGCCGATGACGAGGTTGAAACCATTGTAGGCATCGCCGCTGGACGCGATCCGCTGAAGGTAGTCGGACGCGCTCGCGCCGCCGGCCAGGTAATCGGCCACCAGCGCGCCACGCGAGGGCGCGTCGGTCCGGCGTTCCTCGGGGCCGCGGATGTTGGTCAGGGCCGCGAACTTGCCGTCTTCGGTGATGCCCATCCAGCTGCCGCCGCCCTTCAAATCGCGGCCGGCATACACTTGCGGCGCTTCGGGCCAGTGACTGGCGGCGACCGCCGGGCGGTCGTAGAACTCGTCGCGGTTGGCGGCGGCGATCAGCGGCACGCCGGGCACCACCTGCCACGCAAAAACAATCAGGCACATGTGATCAGATCCGTAAAAACTTCGGTGTGGCGCGGGCCTTCGATCAGCTCGGGCAGCGCCGCATCGCGCACCGCCGCGTCCAGCGCGGCCTCGAAGCCGGCGCCGGTGGCGGGGTAGATTTCCATCCAGGTTTGCAGGCCGTCCCTGGCTTCGGGACGGCGCTTGAGCTGGCCGGCCACGCCATGCCGCGCGACGAGCGCGGCCTGCATGGCGCGCACCCGCGGCATCAGTGCCGCCGCGTGCTGTTCGCGCACCTGGTAATAGATGTACAGGTCAGCCATGAGGGCTCAGAGCTCGAGCGCGTCGAGGGCGTAAGGCATGGGCTGGAGCTTGAGCAGCGGGCCGCTGGCCGAGCCGAGGCGGATCTCGTCCTGCTCCAGCGCTACCAGTTTCATCTCGACCAGCGCATCGACGCCGCCCTTGCCGTTGGCGACGGCGTTGACCACCATGCCGCAAGGCTGAGCGGGATCGGACACGGCAAACACCTCGTCGCCGGCGCTGGCGAGCGCATCGTCGATACTGGCCAGCGCGGTGCGCCGTTTGAGCTTGCCGAGATATTGGCTGCGCGCGACAATCTCCTGGCCCGGATAGCAGCCCTTCTTGAAATTGACGCCGCCCAGCAGCTCGAAATTGACCATCTGCGGCACGAACTGTTCTTGCGTACGCGCCGTGATCTGCGGCACCCCGGCGTGGATCGCCGACAAGTTCCAGGCATCGCTGCTGCCCAGCGCCAGCGTGGCTTGCAAGGCGGGCGCCACGGCCAGCGCGGTCTCGGCCGAGGTCAGCCATTCGTAGCGCGGCGCGCCAAAGGCGTCGGCCACGCGGATCACGGTGCCGAGCGGGGTCTCGACCTTGGCGTAGGGCGCTTCGGGCAGCGCGGCCAGGTGTTGGCGCAGGGCCGCTTCGGCCTTGACGCCGCCCAGGCCCAGCACCACTTGATTGGCGGTCTCGGCGCTGGCGTCGCGCAGCTTGGCCTTGGCGCGCAGCACGAACATCGACAGGCGCTTTTGCAGCGGCGCCTGCAGTTCGAGCGGCAATTGCAGGTAGATCGCTTCGGCATTGCGCCACATGAGGAAGCTGGCCTGCATGCGTCCCTTGGGCGAGCAATAGGCGGCCAGCCGGGCCTGGTCGAGGCCGAGATGCTCGACGTCGTTGGTCAGCTGGTTATGCAGGAAACTGGCCGCATCGTCGCCGCTGACCGCGATCAGGCCCTGGTCGGCGATGGCAGCGACGAAGCCGGCGGCGAGCTCGTCGCGGCCGAGCCCGCGCTGCCGCGAGGAAAGATAATGTGTCCAGTTGTTCATAAATTCCGAATGTTTCCCGATTTAAGCTTTATGATTACGGGCTCATTATAGGGTTGCCGAGAAAATCGCGCCGGGTACCGCGCAAAACCAGATCGACAGAGTATGGCCTTCATAAAAAAACTATTCCTTACCGGCATCATCGTCGCTGTCGCGGCCGGGAGCGCCTTCACCTACTGGGCCAAGCAAGCAATCACCACCGAAGAGCCGCCTATCGATTTTACCGTGCTGCCGGGTAGCAGCGTCGGCGCCGCGGCCCAGCAGATCGCCGCGGCCGGCGTGCCCATCAATCCCTTCCTGTTTTCGATGCTGGCGCGCGTCACCGGCAAGAGCGCCAAGATCAAGGCCGGCAGCTACGAGCTCAAGCCGAACACCACGCCGCGCCGGCTGGTCGAGCAACTGGTGCGCGGCGAATTCGCGCAAGAGTCGCTGACCATCATCGAAGGCTGGACCTTCAGGCAGATGCGCCAGGCGGTGGCCGGCAACCGGGGCCTCAAGCACGACACGCAAGACCTGTCGGACCAGGAGCTGATGGCCAGGATCTCGCCCGACTTCAAGCGGCCCGAGGGCCTGTTCTTTCCGGACACTTATCTGTTTGCCAAGGGATCGAGCGACCTGCAGATCTACCGCCAGGCCCACACCATGCTGCTCAACCACCTCGCCGCGGCCTGGGAAAAGCGCGACCCCAGCTTGCCGTACGCGAATCCCTACCAGGCCCTGATCATGGCCTCGATCGTGGAAAAGGAGACCGGCCAGAAATCGGAGCGCGCGATGATCGCCGGCGTGTTCGTCAACCGCCTGAAGGCCGGCATGCTGCTGCAGACCGACCCCACGGTGATCTACGGCATGGGCGACAAATACGAGGGCAAGATCCGCAAACGCGACCTGGAAACCGATACCCCTTACAATACCTACACCCGGAGCGGGCTGCCGCCGACGCCGATCGCCTTGCCCGGCGTGCAGTCGCTGACCGCGGCGCTGGCGCCGGCCCGGACCGACGCGCTGTATTTCGTATCGCGCGGCGACGGCACCAGCAAGTTTTCCGGCAACCTGACCGACCACAATCGGGCGGTGAACCAATACCAACGATAGGCGTCCCACCCTCCATGAATCAGGAATCAAGCGTAGTGCCGGGCAAGTTCATCAGTTTTGAAGGGATCGACGGGGCGGGCAAGTCGACCCATATCGGCTTCGTGGCCGACCTGCTCATCGCCCGCGGCAAGACCGTGATGGCCTCGCGCGAGCCGGGCGGCACCAGCCTCGGCGAGAAGTTGCGCGAGCTGGTCTTGCACGAGCAAATGCACCTGGAGACCGAGGCGCTGCTGATGTTCGCCAGCCGCCGCGAGCACATGGCGCAGGTCATCGAGCCGGCCATGGCGCGCGGCGAGTGGGTCATTTCCGACCGCTTCACCGATGCCAGTTTCGCCTACCAGGGCGGCGGCCGCGGCCTCGAGCGCACCAAGCTCGAGGCGCTCGAGCGCTGGGTGCACCCGAACTTGCAGCCCGACCTGACCCTGCTGTTCGACGTCCCGCTCGAAGTCGCGCGCGCGCGGCTCGATGCGACCCGCACCCTGGACAAGTTCGAGCAAGAGAAGGCGGATTTCTTCAACGCCTGCCGCCAGGAATACCTGCGCCGCGCGGCGCAGTTCCCGGGCCGCATCGCGGTGATCGATTCGACCCGTTCGATCGAGGAAACCCGGGCCCGGCTGACGGCGGTTGTTGACAAACTGCTTTAACTCTCTTGCATTAACTAACGCGCATAAGCGATTGTATTTTCTGATTATTTTCTTTTGACTACTTCCATCTATCCTTGGCAAGGCGGTGCTTGGCAGCAATTACAGCTGCTGCGCGCGCGCTTGCCCCACGCCATCCTGTTCCACGGCGAAGCGGGAATCGGCAAGTCCGATTTCATCGAGGCCTTTGCCCAGTCGCTGTTGTGCGAGAACGTCCGGGGCGACGGCCATGCCTGCGGCGCCTGCGCCTCCTGCGGCTGGTTCACCCAGCATAACCACCCCGACTACCGCCGGGTACGGCCCGAAGCGCTCGAAGACGAACCGGCCGCGGACGGCGAGGAGGGCGCGGACGCCGACGGCGGCAAGAAGGCCAAGTCCGCCAAGACGCCGTCGAAAGAGATCAAGATCGAGCAGATCCGCAACCTGGCCGACTTCATGAACATCTCCACCCACCGCCAGGGCTTGCGGGTGGTGGTGCTGTACCCGGCCGAGGCGCTCAACACGCCGGCCTCGAACGCCCTGCTCAAGACCCTGGAAGAGCCGCCGCCCGGCACCGTCTTCCTGCTCGCCTCGAACAGCCTCGACCGCTTGCTGCCGACCATCCTGTCGCGTTGCCGCAAGTTCGCGCTGTCCATGCCCGACCACGCGCAGGCGCTGGCCTGGCTCAAGGCGCAGGGCCTGGCCGACGCCGACAGTTGGCTGCGCGAGCAGGGCGGGGCGCCGCTGGCCGCGCTGGCCCAATCGGAAGCCGGGGCCCGCGAAGAGATGGAGACCCTGCTGCAGCTGCTGGCCCGTCCCAGCGTGGACGGCGCGCTCAAGGTGGCCGAGAAACTCAGCAAGGTGCCGCTGGCCGCCCTGGTTTCTTGGCAACAGCGCTGGCTGTACGATTTGTTTTCCTACAAACTGTCGGGCAGCATCAGATATTATCCTCGATACCAGAAGGAACTTGCGGCGCTCGCCGGCACAGTGCACACTGCTAGCCTGATGAGGGCGATCAAGGGCGCCAACGAGCGCCGGGCGGTGGCCGACCACCCCTTGTCGCCGAAATTGTTTGTCGAAGACATGTTGCTTGATTACACTGCATGCTGTACCTGAAAGGAAATGAATGACTGGCAAACCAACTGACCCGAGCGCTCCGCAGATCACGCGGCCATCGGTGCTGTCGCTTGCCATCAAGGAAAAAGCAGCGCTGTATGCCGCGTATATGCCTTTCCTCAAGAATGGCGGGATGTTCGTCCCGACGGCCAAGCCGTACAAGATCGGCGACGAGATCTACCTGATCCTGGCGCTGATGGACGACGCGAACAAGTACCCGATCGCCGGCAAGGTCGCCTGGATCACGCCGGCCGGCGCCAACAATAACAAGGCGCAAGGCATCGGCGTGCACTTTCCCGACGACGAGACCGGCCAGCGCGCCAAACTGCGCATCGAGGAAATCCTCGGCGCCGCACTGCGCTCCTCGCGCGCCACCCACACCCTTTAACTCTCCCGTTTGCGTCATGCCGTCCTACGTCCATCGTATTGCCCGTCCTGAAGACCTGCCCGTCATCGTCGACATCTACAACTCCACGGTCGCCTCGCGCGAAGTGACGGCCGATACCCAGCCGGTCAGCGTGGCGTCGCGCCAGGCCTGGTTCGACGACCACAATCCCGAACGCCGGCCGCTGTGGGTGATCCACGACGCCGCCGACCAGGCGCCCAACCCGGCCGTGATCGGCTGGTTGTCGTACTCGAACTTCTATGGCCGGCCCGCGTATTCGGGCACCGCGGAGCTGTCGATCTACATCGCCGAGGCCTGGCGCGGCAAGGGCGTCGGCCAATACTGCCTGGCGCAAGCGATTGAATGGGCGCCGAAGGTCGCGGTGCACACCCTGCTGGGCTTCATCTTCGGCCACAACGCGGCCAGCCTCGGCCTGTTCCAGAAGTTCGGCTTCGCCACCTGGGCGAATCTGCCGCGCGTCGCCAACCTGGACGGCATCGAACGCGACCTCATCATCCTAGGCAAGCGCGTGGCCTAGCATCCGGCTACAATCGCGGGATGTTTATCGATTCCCACTGCCACATCAACTTTCCCGAGCTGGCCGCGCGCATGCCGGAGATCCTGGCCAAGATGGCCGACAACAAGGTGACCCACGCGCTGTGCGTGTCGGTCGACCTGCCGGACTTTCCGCAGGTGCTGGCCTTGGCCGAGCAATATCCGCACATCTACGCCTCGGTCGGCGTGCACCCCGATTACGAGGACACGCCCGAGCCCAGCGTCGAGCAACTGGTCCAGCTGTCCGATCATCCGAAAATCATCGCGATCGGCGAGACCGGGCTCGATTATTACCGCCTGGAGGGCGACCTCGAGTGGCAGCGCGAGCGTTTCCGGACTCACATAAGAGCTTCAAGAATCACGCGCAAGCCATTGATTATTCACACAAGATCGGCCAGCGAGGACACTATCCGCATCATGCGGGAAGAGGGCGCGGGCAGCGACAAGGGCGGTGCCGCCGGCGTCATGCATTGCTTCACCGAATCGCTGGAAGTGGCCGAGGCGGCGTTGGCGATGGGCTTTTATATCTCGTTTTCGGGCATCGTGACCTTCAAGAGCGCCAAGGACCTGCAGGCGGTGGCCAGGGTCGTGCCGCTCGAGCGGATGCTGATCGAAACCGATTCGCCCTACCTGGCGCCGGTGCCCTACCGCGGCAAGATGAACGAGCCCGCTTATGTGCGCCATGTGGCCGAGTACATCGCGACCCTCAAGGACGTGCCGCTGGCCCAGGTCGCGCAACAGACCAGCGACAATTTCTTCAATCTTTTCAATATGGTACGGTGACTAGCTAATGTGGAAGATGATCCGCGTTCTGTGCCTGCTGCTGGTCGTGAGCGCCGGCGCCCGCGATGCGGCCGCGAGCCAGCTGACCGATTTCTTCCGCGCCGTCCAGGTCGACGATGCGCGCACCGTCAAGGCGCTGCTCGCCACGGTCGGCCCGAATGCCGCCAGCCCGATCAGCGGCGAGCCGGCCTTGGTGCTGGCCCTGCGCGAAGACGCGATGCGGGTGGTCGCGGTGTTGCTGGCCGATCCCGGCATCAAGCTCGAACTCACCGCGCCGAACACCAACACGGCCCTCATGATGGCCGCCTTCAAGCATAACGAGCCGGCGGTGCGGGCCC
>DASRXO010000493.1:0-2586 GCA_035654095.1 Telluria sp. | reverse complement strand
GATGTTGCGCCGCACAATACCGCTTGGCCGGTTCGCCGCCCTCGAAGGCCTGCACCATTTTCGCGCGTAGAAACGGTATCATGTGGCCATGCCCGATCCAGATACCCTCGCCATCCGCGCCGCGCGCCTCGAGCGGCTGCGTGCCGCCATGTCGCGCCACCGCGTCGACGCCGTGGTCGTGCCCTCGGCCGACCCGCACCTGTCCGAATATTTGCCCGGCCGCTGGAAGGGCCGCGAGTGGCTGTCCGGCTTCACCGGCTCGGTCGGCACCTTTATCGCCACCGCCGGTTTCGCCGGCGTCTGGACCGATGGCCGCTACTGGACCCAGGCCGAGGCCGAACTGGCCGGCAGCGCGGTGCAGCTGATGAAGATTCCGTCCGGCGCCAGCCTGCAGCACATCGACTGGCTGGCCGCGAACCTGCAGCCCGGCCAGAGCGTGGCGGTCGATGCGCGCGTGCTCGGCCTGGCCACCGCGCGCCTGCTGTCCGGCGCACTGGAAGCGCGCGGCGTCACGCTGCGCACCGATCTCGACCTGCTCGACGAGGTCTGGAGCGAGCGCCCAGGCCTGCCGCCCGAGCCGGTGTTCGAACACACGGCGCCCCACGCGCCCCTGAGCCGCGCGGCCAAGCTGGCCGCCACCCGCGCGGCGATGGCCGGGCTGGGCGCGGAGCGCCACTTCATCTCGACGCTGGACGACATCGCCTACCTGTTCAACCTGCGCGGCGCCGACGTCAGCTACAACCCGGTGTTCCTGGCCCACGCGCTGATCGACGCGCAAGGCGCGACCCTGTTCGTCGCCGAGGGCAAGGTGCCGGATGCCCTGCGCGCCCGCCTGCGCGAGGACGGCGTGGCGCTGGCACCCTACGCCGACGCGGCGGCGGCGCTGGCTGCGCTCGACGCCGGCAGCGTGCTGCTGGTCGACCCGCGCCGCATCACGGCCGGCATGCGCGCCGCGGTGGCGCCCGGCGTGCAGGTGGTGGAAGCGGTCAACCCGACCACCTTCGCCAAGTCGCGCAAGTCGGATGCCGAGGCGGCCCAGGTGCGCGCGACCATGGAGCAGGACGGCGCTGCCCTGTGCGAATTCTTCGCCTGGCTCGAAGCGGAGTTGGCCGATCCGGCCCGCGCGCCGCTGACCGAACTGGCCATCGACCGCGAGATCGGCGCCGCGCGTGCGCGCCGGCCAGGCTTCATGAGCCCGAGCTTCGCCACCATCGCCGGCTTCAACGCCAACGGCGCGATCGTGCACTACCGCGCCAGCGCGGCTTCGCACGCCGTGATCGAAGGCGACGGCCTGCTGCTGATCGACTCCGGCGGCCAGTACCTGGGCGGCACCACCGACATCACGCGCGTGGTCGGCGTCGGCACGCCGGGCGCGGACCACAAGCGCGACTTCACGCTGGTGCTGAAAGGCGTGATCGCGCTGTCGTCGGCCCAGTTCCCGCGCGGGACCAGGTCGCCGATGCTCGACGCGCTCGCGCGCGCCCCGATCTGGGCCGCCGGCGTCGAATACGGCCACGGCACCGGCCATGGCGTCGGCTACTTCCTGAACGTGCACGAAGGACCGCAGTCGATCTCCGCCAGCACCATGCCGGAGCCGCACACCGCGATGGAGCCGGGCATGATCACCTCGGTCGAACCGGGCATCTACCGGCCCGGCCGCTGGGGCATCCGGATCGAGAACCTGGTCCTGAACCAGCCCGCGCAGACCACCGAATTCGGCGAGTACCTGCGCTTCGAGACCCTGACCCTGTGCCCGATCGACACCCGCCTGCTGGACCGCAGCCTGCTGCGCGCCGACGAAATCGCCTGGATCGACGCCTACCACGCGACCGTCCGCGCGCGCCTCGCGCCGCACCTGAGCGGCACCGCGCTCGATTGGCTGCACAGCCGCACCGGAGAGCTGTGATGTCGACCGCCCGATCCACCCGCGCCAGCAGCGCCGTCGAGCGTCTCAAGAACCGCAGCGGCAACGCCGGCTATTCGATGGGCCGCACCGGCGACGGCCTGTTCTTCCTGAGCGAGAAGCCCGGCACGCCGCCGCTGTGCGCGCCGCTCGAGCTGGACGACTTCGTCGCCTTCGTCAACAAGCTCGGGCCGCAAGTGGCCAGGCGCGTGAGCAAATTCGATGTCGCTTTCGAAAAGCAGCTGGTCAAGAAAAACAAGCCGGAATAACGCGGTCCGCCGCTGAAAGAATCGCATGCCCTCGCACGATATGCTGTCAGCCTACTGGTCGAGCGCCGAGCTGACCACCAACGGCATCATTCTGTTCAACCTGCTCGGCGCCCTGATGCTGGGCCTGCTGGTCGGCTACGAGCGCTCCTACCACGGGCGCGCGGCCGGCATGCGCACCTACGGGCTGGTGTGCATGGCCTCGGCCGCGCTGACCATCATCGGCGGCTATCCCGGTTTCTGGTTCGGCGGCCACGGCGGCGCGATAGCGGCGGCGGCCGACCCGACCCGCATCATCCAAGGCGTGGTGACCGGTATCGGCTTCCTCGGCGCCGGCGTGATCATGCGCGAGGGCTTCAACATCAGCGGCTTGACGACCGCGGCGTCGATCTGGGCCTCGTCGGTGATCGGCATCCT
>DASRXO010000492.1:0-4158 GCA_035654095.1 Telluria sp. | reverse complement strand
CGTTTTCGCTCAGGCCGCAGAGCGCGACGGCGTTGGCGTTCACGTCCACCAGCCGGCCGCTGTCGAGATCCATCAGCACCACCGCGTCGGGCGAGTGGGACAGCAGGGCATGGTAGTTGACTTCCAGTGTGTGCATGGCCGGCTGCACGCCCCGGCTGGACGGCAGCACCAGGGTCGCGCTCAGCGCCAGCCGGACCAGGATTTTTTCGATGACGAGCGCCGGATCGAGCGGCTTGACCAGGTAGTCGCTGGCGCCGCATTCGCTGCTGCGCTGGCGCTCCGGCGGGCTCGGCGTCGATGTCATCAGGAATACCGGGATATGGCGCGTGCTGTCGCTGGTCTTGACCAGGGTGCACAGATCGAAACCGTCGGGGTGCTTGATGGCGATGTCGATCAGCGCCGCGTCGACGCCGCCGGCGGCCAGGATCGCCATCGCGGTATCGGCGGTGGTCACCACGCGCGGGCGCAGGCCGTGGCGGTCGAGCGCATACGGCAGTTCACCGAGGTCGGCGGGACTGGCGGCGACGATCAGGATATTGCTGGCTCGGGCAGCTGGCGCGGTCGGTTGCGGCACGTCGATGGTCCTCGCTCGGAAGATAGCCCAGTGTATTACAAAGATTGCACGGCGCGCGGAATTTGCACGAACGCGCGCGCGGCATGAACCTGCGGTCTCCGCGTATCCGGCCTCAGGGGCCGGCGACCGGATAGCCTTCCGCGGCCAGCCGCTCGCGCAGGCGCGCGGCATCGGCGGTGGTGTCGATCGCGGCGGTGCGCGCGTCGATGTCGATCTCGACCACCGCGGCCGGATCGAGTTCCAGTACCGCGGCTTTGATGGCGCGGGCGCAGTGCCCGCAACTGATGTTGGGAATGCTGAGCGTGATCATGGTTGGCCTCCTGTCCTGCCGGTCGCGGATCGATGCCGGCAGCATGCACCTTACCACCATGGGAAGGTCAAGCGATTTTCAGGCACAATGAGCGTGCTTGACCTTCCCACCGTGGGAAGCCCCATGCTGGACCAATGAACACAGCCGATACCAACGAAGTCTCGCTCTCGATCGGGGGCATGAGCTGCGCCGCCTGCGCCGGCCGGGTCGAACGCGCCCTGATGGCGGTGCCCGGCGTACAGCGCGCGGCGGTCAACCTGGCCACCGAACAGGCACGGGTGGCCGCGGCACCCGGCGCCAGCGTCGATGCGCTGGTGGCCGCGGTGCACAAGGCCGGTTACGAGGCCAGCCCGGTCGGCGCGGCGCCGCCGCCAGGCGCGCCGCGTGGCGTGCCGGAAGCCTGGATGCTGGCGATCGCCGCGCTGCTGACCATACCGCTGGTGTTGCCGATGCCGCTGCAGCCGTTCGGCATCGGCGTCGCGTTGCCGGGCTGGTTGCAGCTGGCGCTGGCCACGCCGGTGCAGTTCTGGACCGGGGCCCGTTTCTACCGCGGCGCCTGGAGCGCCCTGCGTGCGCGCAGCGGGAATATGGACTTGCTGGTGGCGCTCGGCACCAGCGCCGCGTATGGACTCAGCGTGGTCCAGCTGGCCGCGGCGCAGGCGCATGGGCAGCCGATGCCGCACTTGTATTTCGAGGCCGCTGCGGTGGTGATCCTGCTGGTCCGCTTCGGCAAATGGCTGGAAGCGCGCGCCAAGCGCCAGACCACCGAGGCGATCCGCGCGCTGCAGGCGCTGCGGCCGGAACGTGCGCGCCTGCGCGAAGGCGGGGTCGAGCGCGAGATCGGCGTCGAGCTGCTGAAGGTCGGCGACGAGATCGTGGTGCGCCCCGGCGAACGGATACCGATGGACGCCGAGGTCATCGAAGGCCATACCCAGGCCGACGAGGCGCTGGTGACCGGCGAGAGCCGCCCGGTGAGCAAAGGCCCGGGCGCGCGCCTGATCGGCGGCTCGGTCAATGGCGAGGGCGCGATCGCCGCGCGCGTCACCGCGGTGGGCACCGAGACCACGCTGGCGCGCATCATCCGCGCAGTCGAGGATGCGCAGGCCGGCAAGGCGCCGGTGCAGCGGCTGGCCGACCGCGTCACCGCGGTGTTCGTGCCGGTGATCGTCGCGCTGGCGCTGCTGTCGCTGGGCGGCTGGTGGCTGATCGGCGCAAGCTGGGAGCAGGGCGTGATCAACGCGGTGTCGGTGCTGGTGATCGCCTGTCCCTGTGCGCTGGGGCTGGCGACGCCGACCGCGATCATGGCCGGCACCGGCGTGGCGGCGCGCTACGGCATCCTGATCAAGGACGCCGAGGCGCTGGAGCTGATGCATGCGGTGCGCGTGGTCGCCTTCGACAAGACCGGCACCCTGACCGAAGGCCGTCCGCGGCTGGTGGCCCGGCGCGCCTTGGCGGTGAGCGAGCCCGAGTTGCTGCGCCTGGCCGCTTCGATCCAGCAGGGTAGCGAGCATCCGCTGGCGCGCGCCCTGCGCGCGGCCGCCGAGGGTATCCCGCTCGACACCGCGACCGAGGTGCGCGCGGTGCCCGGCTTCGGCCTCACCGCGCGCCTCGGCGACACGCGGCTGGCGATGGGCAACGCGGCCCTGCTGCGCCGGCATGGCCTGGAGCCGGCCGGCGCCGAAGGGCTGGAGCAGGCCGGCCATACGGTGTCCTGGCTGGCGCGCTTGGCGCCGGAGCCGGCGGTGCTTGGCCTGTTCGCGTTCGGCGACGCCATCAAGCCGCACAGCCGCGCCGCGGTCGAACGCTTGCACCGGCTAGGCATCGAGACCGTGCTGCTCACCGGCGACAATGCCGGCAGCGCGCAGGCGGTGGCGGGCGCGCTCGGTATCGACCGCGTGTTTGCCGAGGTGTCGCCCGAAGGCAAGGCCGCGGTCATCGGCGAGCTGCGCGCGGCGGGCCGGCGGGTGGCGATGGCCGGCGACGGCATCAACGATGCGCCCGCGCTGGCCGCCGCCGATGTCGGGGTGGCGATGGGCGGCGGCACCGACGTCGCGATGCACACCGCCGGCGTGACCCTGATGCGCGGCGATCCGCGCCTGCTGGCCGACGCCATCGACATCTCGCGCCGTACCTACAACAAGATCCGCCAGAACCTGTTCTGGGCGTTTGTGTTCAATATCGCCGGCGTGCCGCTGGCGGCGTTCGGCCTGCTCAACCCGATGCTGGCCGGCGCGATGATGGCGTTTTCCAGCGTCAGCGTGGTCGGCAACACGCTGCTGCTCAAGCGCTGGAAGCCAATCACCACGGGAGAATCGCCATGAACGGCAAGACGGCGGCGATGCGCAATATCGGCGCGGCGGCCAAGGCGTCCGGCGTCTCGGCCAAGATGATCCGCCACTACGAGGCGATCGGCCTGACCGGAGCGGTGCGCCGCAGCGAGGCGGGCTACCGCGTGTACAGCGAGCAGGATGTGCAGGTGCTGCAGTTCATCCATCGCGGCCGCGCGCTCGGCTTCTCGCTCGAACAGATCCGCACGCTGCTCGAACTATGGCAGGACAAGCGGCGCGCCAGCGCCGACGTGCGCGCGCTCGCCGAGCGCCATATCGAAGACCTCGACCGCAAGATCGCGGACCTGGAAGCGATGCGCCGCACGCTGGAGGCGCTGGCCAAGTCCTGCCACGGCGATAGGCGCTCGGCGTGCCCGATCCTGGACGACCTGGCTGCGCACTAGGCCGCGCGCTTCCAGTACACCACTTCGATGGTGTGGCCGTCGAGGTCCTTGACCATGGTGCCGTAATAGTCGGGGTTGATGTCCGGCCGCAGTCCCGGCTCGCGCAGCGTGGCCGCGCCGGATGCGATCGCGGCGGCGTGGAACGCTTCGGCCGCCTGTCGCGACGGCGCGGCTATCGCGACGTGCGAGCGGTGGCCGGGCAGGGGGGGGCGGCGTCGGCCGGGTAGATACAGAAGCTCCAATGGCCGTCGGCGCCGAACTCCTGGAACGATTCCGGCTCGCGCAGCGGGGTGGTGGCGTCTTCCTGCAAAATGTTGAGGATCTGGATGTCGGTGCGGTCGAGTTCGATTGCCATACGCCATCTTAAACGGAAGACCGCCAACGCAAAACGCCGCAATCCTCTTGCAAAGATTGCGGCGTTTTACGTATTCGGTCGGGGAATAACTACCCGGTAGAGTGGTGCCCACGGAGGGACTCGAACCCCCACACCTTGCGGCACATGGACCTGAACCATGCGCGTCTACCAATTCCGCCACGTGGGCA
>DASRXO010000491.1:0-6004 GCA_035654095.1 Telluria sp. | reverse complement strand
CAAACGCGAAGCCGCTCGCGCACAGCGAGGCGATCGCCAGCGCCAGCTCTTGCTTGCGTGGTAAGAATTTTTTCTGCATGTTGTTTTCCTCGTTGAAAAGACTTTTGTAAAAACCCTATCCAGTGCGGGGTTTCTATAGTGAACCCCTGCGTCAATACTCAGATGGGCAATAAATAAAGTCAATTCGGCACGAGGTTTTATGGCGCGGATAACAACAGTTGTGAATACGGCGTCAGTTCCGCGTAAGTATGGTGCTTGCAAATTTGATCAGGCTTTGCGCTGCACGCGGCCGACGATCCGGCCCACGCCGCCGACGGCCAGCAGCGCGAGCGCGCCGGCCAGCACGCCGGCCAGAGCATCGGCCACGGCCGGCGCCGCGATCGCCAGCGCGCGGCCCACGCCCGGCACCGCGCCGGCGTGCGCGGCCAGCGCCTCGATCGCGTGCTGCAGCGGCGCCAGGCCATGCACCAGGATCCCGCCGCCAACCATGAACATCGCGATCGTGCCCAGCACCGACAAGGCCTTCATCAGCCACGGCGCGGCCGCCAGCAGCAGGCCGCCCAGCGCGCGCAGCAGGCCGCCGCCGCGCCGGCTCAGGTACAGGCCGGCGTCGTCGAGCTTGACGATGGCGGCCACCAGCCCGTACACGCCGAAGGTCATGAGCACCGCGATCGCGGCCAGCACCGCCACCTGCTGGCCGAACGGGGCGCCGGCCACGGTGCCCAGCGAAATCACGATGATCTCGGCCGACAGGATGAAGTCGGTGCGCACGGCGCCCTTGATCTTGTCCTTTTCGACAGCCATCAGGTCGGCCGCCGGATCGTCCAGCGCCTGCACCAGCTCGGCGTGGTGGCCGGCGTCCTCGGCCTTGCTGTGCAGCAGGCTGTGCGCCAGTTTCTCGAAGCCCTCGTAGCACAGGAAGGCGCCGCCCAGCATCAGCAGCGGCGTGATGGCCCACGGCAGGAAGGCGCTGATGGCGAGTGCGGCCGGCACCAGGATCGCCTTGTTGCGCAGCGAGCCGCGTGCGACCGCCCATACCACCGGCAGTTCGCGCTCGGCACGCACGCCGGCCACCTGCTGGGCGTTAAGCGCCAGATCGTCGCCCAGCACGCCGGCGGTTTTCCGGGCCGCGACCTTGCTCATCAGGGCGACGTCGTCGAGGATCGTCGCGATGTCGTCGATCAGTGCCAACAAGCTGCTAGCCGCCATGCCCCGCTCCCTATCGTTCGAGTTAGAAAAAACACATCTTACCCGAGGCGTCGCACCGCGGCCGCGCACGCGCCAGCCGCGCTTTTTGCATTCCAGGCCCCAAAAACTGCATCTCGTCGCTTTACAGCAAAGTTGTCGGGATGCTGTACGTATAGTGGCAACACTGTCTGGCTGCGGTACTGCAGTCGAGCCAACCCAAAAAAGAGTTTTTCGACAAATGAAATGGTTCACATCTCTGTGCCTGGCGTGTTCACCGATGCCAACGGCGAGGACTACGCGCTCGATTTCGACATCCCCACCGCGCGCTTCGACGGCGGCTGGCGCGCCGAAGTGCGCATCCCGCTGTCCTCGCTGCCCTACGCCGCCGGCCAGCAACAGCCCTGGAACCTGATGGTGATGCGCAACCTGACACGCGACACCCGCTACAAGATGTTCAGCGGTCCGCTGCCGCGCACCAGCAATTGCCTGCTGTGCTACGCCGAGCCGATCACCGGCCTGCGCGAGCTGCCGACCGGCCTGAACTGGACGGCGACGCCGCAGATCGTCATGCGCAAGGGCCGCGAAGACGTGGCCGGCCAGCCGCGCCGCGATTTCAGCAGCCGCGACCTGAGCCTGGACGTGAAGATCCGCGCCGACTCGGCCAGCGTGACCGACGCGACCATCAATCCCGATTTCTCGCAGATCGAGCTGGACGCGCCCCAGCTGTCCGGCAATACCCGCTTCGGCCTGTTCGTGCCGGAGAAGCGTCCGTTCTTCCTCGAAGGCAGCGACATGCTGCAGACGCCTTTCCGCGCGATCAACACGCGCACCATCAGCGATCCCGGCTGGGGCGCGCGCTGGGATCGCGGGCAAGACCGGCGCCGAGGCCGGCCGGCGCCTGTACACCGAACAAGCCTTGCAACTGAACGGCATCTACCATGTCGGTCCGCGCGACACCATCCGCATGATCCTGCAAAAGGCGCGCACCAAACGCAACCAGGCGCTATACGCGATCCCGGTGGCGGCAACAAGCAGCAGCGGCACCAGTTCGTTCGTCTACGGCCACACGGCCGGCCTGGGGACTGCTGCGTATCTCGGACTCACCCTGTCCGATGGCGATACGCCCGGCGACACGCCGAAGCGCCGCCAGAACGAACTGTTCGTCAAACTCTCGTGGCAAATCTGAGTAACATAAAAGGAAGCATCATGAAAACCGAATATGACTTTTTGCATGCATCGACCACCCCCAACCGTCCGGTCAAGCGCAAGACCCGCATCACGATTTACCTCGACGACGAGGTGATCGAGGAGTTCCGCTCGCTGTCCGAGCGCAGCGGCAAGGGTTACCAGACCCTGATCAACGCGGCCCTGCGCACCCGGCTGGCCGCGGCCCACGCCGAGCCCGCCGGCGCCGAATAAAGTCCGGCGCCCGCCCGCCGCCCGCAACGGCGGGCTTCGGCATCGCTGTAAACCGTCGTGATGCAGTCACAGCGGGGCTTACTTTTGTGCCGCCGCGAGAGAAATTATTACACTGGGCAATAATTATGCTAATCTTCCCGCTCTTTTAACCCCGGAGGATTAGTTATGAAAAAAGGCGAACTGATTGCAGAATTTGCGAAGCGTACCGAATTGTCGGGCGCGGCAGCAAATAGCGCGGTGAACACCATCATCGATATCATCACCGAGCGCCTGAAAAAAGGCGATACGGTCGGTATCACCGGTTTCGGCACCTTCTCCGTTGCCAAGCGCGCCGCCCGTAAAGGCCGCAATCCATCGACTGGCGCCGCGATCAAGATCGCCGCGTCGAAGTCGCCAAAGTTCTCTGCCGGCGCGACCCTGAAAGCAGCGGTCAACCCAAAGAAGAAGTAAGCGGCAGCCCAGCGCGCGGCCCGAAACGGCGGCGTCGGTCCCCGACCGGCGTCGCCGTTTCCGGCGCCGCGTGTCTTCCCCATTCGGATTTCCCAGCATGACCTTCGCCACCTGGATTACCTTCGTCATCGCCGGCTCGCTGATTGCGATTTCACCCGGCTCGGGCGCGGTGCTGGCGATGTCGCACGGCCTGGCCTACGGCCTCAAGAAAGCCAGCGGCACCGTGCTCGGCCTGCAGTTCGGCCTGTTGCTGGTGTTCGCGATCGCCGGCGCCGGCGTCGGCTCGCTGCTGCTCGCCTCGGAGCTGGCGTTCAGCATCGTCAAGACGGTCGGCGCGCTCTACCTGATCTACCTCGGCGTGATGCAATGGCGCGCGAACGGCGCGGCCAGCGCGATCGACGCCGCCGCCTTGCCGGCCCATCCCTCCTTCGGCAAGCGCGTATTGACCGGCTTCCTGACCAACGCGACCAACCCGAAAGGGATCATCTTCATGGTCGCCGTGCTGCCCCAATTCATCGCCAACGACGCAGCGCTGCTGCCGCAGCTGATCATCCTCGGCGCCACCATGGTGACCATCGACAGCGTGGTGATGCACGGCTATGCCTTGCTGGCCTCGTCGATGCAGCGCTTCTTCCGCGACGCGCGCGCGGTCAAGAAGCAGAACCGCTTTTTCGGCGGCGTGCTGATGCTGGTGGGCGGCGCGCTGTTCTTCGTCAAGCGCGGCCCCCACTCCTGAACCCTACAGCAGGCCGAGCGCCTTCAGACTGGCGCGCGCCACCGGGATCCGCTTGTCGCTGTCGTCTTCCTTGAGGATGTCGGCGTTCAGCGCGAAGGTATACAGCTTGCCGTCCTTGCGCACCCAGCCCACCCACCAGCCGAGATCGTTCGGCTTGCCGGTGCGGCCGGTCTTCGCGTGCAGTTCGTAGCTGTCGGTCCGTTCGACCAGGGTGATGTCGCGCACTGCCGCCATCGCCTCTTTCGACAAGGGCAGCCGGTCCTGCGCCAGCCGCGCCAGGAAGCGGGTCTGTTCAAGCGCGCTGATTTTTAGCGGCCCGACCAGCCAGAAGGTATCGACCACCGCGCCCGGCTGCTGGTTGCCGTAGCCGATGCGCTTGAGCTGCTCGCGCATGCGCTGCAAGCCGGTGCGGCGCGCCAGCTCCTGGTAGACCGGCACATTCGAGATCTTGATCGCCTCGCGCAAGCTCATGTCGTGTTCCCACATCTTCAAGCGCTGCGGCTTGCCGCCGTAGGGCAGCACCTCGTCGACGTTGGCCACCGAGCCGACTTCCAGTCCGATCAGGCTGTTCGCGATCTTGAAGGTGGAGGCCGGGATGTAGCGCGTCTCGGCGCGCTTGCGGTCGTGGTAGGTGTAGCGGTCGGCCGTCACGTCGTAGACGATGAAGGTGCCGTGCAGGCCGGCCTCTTTGAACACCTGGTCGACGGCGGGACTGGCGCGCCAGTCGGCCGCATGGGCGGTCGCCGAAATCAGTCCGCACAGCAGGGAAACGAGGATAATGGAGATTCTTTTCATATCGTCCATTTTAATGGCGGCGAAATTGAAGGGCAATGTGAAACCTTTTGTAACCCCTGTTGTCTGTTTGGCGCCTCGCGCGTTGAATCAATACACCACACTCGTCCGCGTCCTGGAGCCCATCATGAGTACCCGTTTGCTGCACACCGTCACGCTGCTGGCGCTGGCCGCCTTCTCGACCCTGGCGCTGGCCGACGATCCGCCGGCGCTTGTCGGCCGCGTCTCGCTGGCGCAGGGCCAGGTCACGATCAGCGGCGAGGTCGGCGAGGAGTCCAGCGCCGCCCTGCTCAACTGGCCGGTCACCTCGCACCGCCAGCTGACCACCGGGCGCGACGCGCGCGCCGAGTTCCGGATCGGCTCGACGGCGGTGCGGCTGGATGCCGATTCGGCGCTGGAAATCATCGAACTCGACGACGACAGCCTGCGCATGCACCTGCAGTACGGCAGCGCCAGCGTACGGGTGCGCAATCCCGACGTGCTGCGCGGCTTCGACCTGAGCACGCCGCAAGGCCATGTGCGGCTGCAGGAACCGGGCCGCTTCCGGGTCGACGCCGAGCGCACCCAGGACACCACGGCGGTCAATGTGTTCGAAGGCGTGGCGTCGGTCGATGGCGGCGGCATGACCTTGACCGTCCGCGCCGGCAAGCGCGCCGAATTGGTCAACGACGATGTGAAGACCGGGCTGGCGGTGCACGACCGTTTCGACGACTGGGCCCAGTTGCGCGACCAGCAGGACGAGCGTTCGGTCTCGGCGCGTTACGTGACCGCCGAGATGACCGGCTACGAAGACCTGGACCAGAACGGCTCCTGGCGCGAGGACGCCGACTACGGCCCGATCTGGATGCCGCGCAGCGTGCCGGTCGACTGGGCGCCTTACCGCGACGGCCGCTGGACCTGGATTGCGCCGTGGGGCTGGACCTGGGTCGACAACGCGCCGTGGGGCTATGCGCCCTTCCACTACGGCCGCTGGGTGCTGGTCAACCAGCGCTGGTGCTGGACGCCGGGTCGCCAGGTCGGCCGTCCGGTGTGGGCGCCGGCCTTGGTGGGCTGGGTTGGCGGCGTTGGTTGGAGCGCGAGCTTCGCCTCGCGCGGCGGGCATTCGATGCCGGCGCAGGGCTGGTATCCGCTGACCCCGCGCGACGCGTTCGTGCCGGGCTACCGCGTGTCGCCCGAGCGTCTTCGCCAGATCAACAATCCGTCGTGGGCCGAGCGCGGCCGCGGGCATGAGCGCGACCATGAGCATGACCGCGACGGCCGGCGCGACGGCTTGACCGTGGTGCCGCACGAGCAGTTCGGCCAGCGCGGCACGATCGTGGTGCGCAATGCGCCGAAGGCCGTGGTGGCGCCGCTGGCCTTGCAGCACGCGCCGGTGGCCGCACCGCCGCCGCCGCAAGCTGCCGCGCGCGATCCGCGTGG